>JAOZLR010000423.1 GCA_029934735.1 Bacteroidales bacterium | reverse complement strand
ATTGAAAAGACCAATAATTATGTTACTTGTTAGATAAATTGTTATACTATTGCATCAAAATTGTAAATATGTTGAAATTTCTTAAAAAAGCGTATCCTTTTAACAACGATTTAAAACACAATGCTAAAGTTGTATTTTTTATTAGCGTTATTGTAGGTGGCTTTTTATTCTTTTTTGAACCATTTAATTTTAATGAATTCAGCTATAACGAAAGAATAATTATTGCATTAGTTATAAGCGTTATAACATTCTCAGTATTATCCTTTGATATGATAGTTCTTCCTTCGTTTATCAAGTCTTTTATGGATACGCAGAGATGGAATGTTTTTAAAGAAATACTTTGGAATATATGGCTACTGATCTCTGTTGCAATGGGGTATTTTGTATATTTCAGATTTAATCCTATCTTTGACATAGCCCCAAACGATGCAATAAAAATTATTTTAATAAGTATTTTTGCTATCTCAATTCTGGTTATATTAAACCAAAACCGGCTTATGAAACTTAATGTTAATCAGGCATTGACTCTTAATCAAAAACTATCATCAAAATTGAATACAGGTCATAATAGTGTATTTTTTGAGTCGAAATATAAAAAGGACTCAATTACTTTAACTGTCAATTCTATAAGGGTGATAAAATCAGCCGGAAATTATATAGAGATATACTTTTTTGAGAATGGGGAGATGTCGAAGCATTTTGTAAGAAGCACTTTTGTATATGCAGAAAAGTTATTGGAAAATTATAATTTTATTTTTAAATGTCACAGGACATATTTAGTTAATACAAATTTCATAAAGGAGGCTGAAGGAACTCCTCAGGGAGTAAAAATCCAGGTTCAGGATTTGGATTTTTTAGTGCCGGTTTCGCAAAATTACATATTAAAATTGCAGGAAATCATCTAAATTCGATATACATTCCTCCCTAATCAGTTTTTTGTTAATTTCTTTTTCGGTTGCTTTTTAGACCATTAGGTCGTGCAACTCGTCCCTAAAACTGCAATTCAAAACTATTGAGACCTGTTTGGGTCAATCGATAACTATTTAGATAAATATCGTTGTAATTTTGTCAAAAATAAATACAAGGGAAAATGAAAGCATTACAAATTGGAGATATGACGGTACCAGTCCCTATAGTTCAGGGAGGAATGGGTGTCGGAGTTTCATTATCAGGACTGGCTTCTGCTGTTGCAAACCAGGGCGGGATTGGTGTTATTTCGTCAGTTGGAATAGGAATGAGCTATGAATCAAAAGGAAAATATTCAAGAAAATCGAATCTAAGTGGGTTTATAGGAGAAATACGAAAGGCAAAAAAACTGGCACCAAACAGAATATTAGGTGCAAATATAATGCTTGCCATAACGGACTTCGACGATATGTTTAAAGCTGCGCTGGATGAAAAACTTGATATTGTTTTTGTCGGTGCAGGGCTACTTATAAAAAAGCCGAGTACGGTTACGATGGAAGAGTTTGTAAATTCCAAAACAAAGATTGTCCCTAAAATATCATCGGCACGTGCAGCGGATCTGACATTTAGAGTTTGGGCAAAAAGTTTCGGCAGAATACCTGATGCAGTTGTTGTCGAGGGTTCCAAAGCAGGTGGGCATCTTGGATTTAAGAAACAGGAATTACTGGGTGAGACAAAGTCATTGATTGAAATAGTTAAGGAAACTAAAGAAGTTCTGAAGAAATATGAGGATGAGTTTTCTCAAAAAATTCCGATAATTGCAGGAGGTGGCATTTATACCGGTGAGGATATGTATAAAACTATTCAAGCTGGAGCAGATGCAGTAAAGGTCGGAACAAGGTTTGTTACTACATACGAGTGTGATGCCGATATGAAATTTAAGATGCAATACATTAATGCTTCAGAACCGGAAGACGTGGTTATTATTGATAGTCCTGTAGGATTACCTGGTAGAGCAATAAACAATGATTTTTTAAAGAAAATATCAGCAGGAGAGAAAAGACCTGTTTCTTGTTCCTGGCAATGTCTGAAAGGCTGCGATTACAGAGAAATACCCTATTGTATTGCAGAAGCCCTCTTCAATGCTGCCCAGGGAAATCTGGAAAAGGGATTTGCTTTTGCAGGAAGTAACGGCTACCGTGCGACAAAAATAGAATCTGTAGAAGAGGTGATGGATGACCTGATCAGAGGATATTATAAAGCTTCTATTTCAAATGTAAAAGAAAATTTTACTAAATCGTTGGTTTTCTAGAGTACCAATTACTCTTTACAGTTTTTCACATATTGCCTGTTATTCTCTTCACCTCCCCAGGTTGGAGAAAGTACGTTTTCGGGTATATCCGTTTTAAATTTATCGATTGCTTTTGAGAGGTAAGGGCAGGCAGCCTCTTTTCCTCCCCCGTACTGTTTTGGAGTGTGGAGAATATTCAATCCAAGGAGGTAATATGCACGTGGATTCTCAGGATTAAATTCAATTGCCTGCTCAAGTGCTTTAGTTGCATTTTCTGAATACTCCTTTCCCTTATTAACTGGGTCTGTCTGGATACGGGCCTCATAAATAAAACCTTGCAGGACAAATAACTCCGACTCATCGGGATATATTTCAATGGCTTTGTCAACGAAAGACTGAGCTTTATTAAGGTACTTTATCCTGTCATCATTTATTTTGTTTATAAAACTCATATTTATATAACAATATGCAGCATAATACAGAGGATGCCACTTGTCGGATTCAGCCTGCGAAATCTGCTCAAAGTTGTCTGCAAGGGTTTGAAAATCAGTTACTGTCCTTGCCATTTTCATAGTCTTTTTTTGCTTTATCATAACACTCATATAGTTCTCCATGTCCTGAGAAAAGCCAGATAGGGTTATCGTAGCAAGTAAAAAGGCGATTATCGTTATTTTCATAATTTTATTTTTTAAGTTTGCTTCCAAAAAACATTCCAAAAACAA
>JAOZLR010000422.1 GCA_029934735.1 Bacteroidales bacterium | reverse complement strand
AGAGCAGTAATTGGATGATTATAGAAATCAGCAGATGTCGGTGGGGTTCTTTCATAATCCAGAATTTTAGTAACCATAATTTCCAGGTGTGCGGCATTCTGAGCTGTCATACGTGCCATAACAATGTCCGGCATACTGTTACCATTAACATCGCCCCAAATATTATCAGAAGCGCAATAGCTATTCCATATAGGAGAAATAATGCTATTGCTGGCATTTGTACCATAGTCAGCCATTATTAAACAAGCTGCCGGCGGAATGTCCCAGTTGGCATAAGCATCATTAAGATAATTTTCGATAGTATTAACATTATTACCACCGATTTCAGCCAGAGTTACAACATTTGTCAGGATACCCTGATTGGTTCTGAAAATTTTGATTGAATCAGCCCATTGCTGGAATACTGCATCATTAGGAGTTATGATAAGATACTCGCATCCTGTTTCCTCTGTTGCCTGATGTGATGCATTGTAATTAATTTTTGGAAGTGATTCCCGGTTCAAAAGCATATCTTCCATCATAGGATCCCACAAGCGGCTACGAAGTCTGTCGTCACCAAATTGGCCGTTACCACCTGAAAATTCAACTTCAATTTTAATATCTCTGTAAACAACAAGTTGTTTGGTAACAGGGTTATAATGGAACGGAGTAATACCGAGCATAACAACATCAACACCTCTGATAACATCATTGTCTGAGAGTTTAATTGGTTCTTCAGGATAAAATTTATTAGCTGAATAAATTGTCATATCCTTTGTGTAGTCCAGCGGTCCTACTTCAGTATCCCAGGGAATACGAGGTGCAGGAGCAAGATCAACATTCTCAAATGTTTCTGTCCGGTATGACAGTATTGATAAATTTGCTATTGCACCTTGTGGAATAGCAATATAGCGGCCATTTCCCGGAAGATTTGGAGCCCCGGCATCATTTGGAAGAAAAACATCGGGCAACTCAAGACTCATCATGGATTCACCATTGATCTGAGTAGATTGCAATGCAAAATTCTCAATAGAGTAGTTAACAATTACTTTATTGGAATTCTGGTTTTCAATTGTGTATCCTGCTTTTCCCCAACTATCCTCATAGGAATAGTTGTCAGCAAGGACATTTGTGTAGAGAAATGCAAAGCCAAGCAATATTGCCAGAAACCTTGCATTAACTAAAGTCAGTAAAGCATTTTTCATTTTTTTTTTTGTTAGTTTATATTTATATTCGATAAAGTTAAAATTTCTTATCCTCAAATGTGCTCAGACAAAGATTGGCAAATATCTGAAAAACTTTTGAGGGTAAAAAATATATTTTCTATTTTTGAATTATAATTTTTTCTGTATAATTTGACCCATCTTTTGACAGATTAATAAAATAAAGTCCGCTTGAGAATTTGGAGAGGTCTATTTTCGATGAGTAAGACCCTCTTATCTCAAGATTTCTGCTCTCATAAACAATAACACCAATGTTGTTATAGATTGTTACATCCAGATTTTCAGTATCAATTGATGAAATTTCCAGATTAAAAATCCCGGTATTCGGATTAGGGAAGATATTAAGTTTCATTCCTCCGAATACTTCATCAATTCCAAGACACTCGCTAACATTAATATCTTTTCCAGCAGAGTTTTCACATCCATTTTCACCGATATAGGTATATGTTAAAGTGTGTGTACCAACTCCGGCAGTTGCAGGATAAAAGAATCCGTCAAGAACACCAATGCCCGAATATTCGCCACCTTCAGGCTGTCCGCCAATAAGTTCAAACTCTTCATTATATACACAGACTGTATCAGCAAGTTCAAAAGAAACCTCGGGCAGAGCATTAATTATCACAGTTAAGGCATCAGATAGCTCACCCACACCACACTCGTTAACACCCTTAACAGTAATTAATGCAGCACCTGAAAAATTACTATCCCAGTCAACTTCACCAATCATCTCAGTTCCTGTAATTGTTCCGGCATCAGCAGGATCAATATCCCACATATAGGTTTGAGCATACATTGCATCTGTGGTTGTATATTGCGTGTTTTCGCCATCCTGACATAATTCAACTTCACCTTCAGGCATAGCAGGAATCTGTGGTAATGGATTAACATTAACGGTAGTTGTATCAAATACTGTAAATATTCCGTCATAAACAGCAACAATATATTTGGTTGTATCTACAGGGGTTACAACAGGATTTTGCTCATCCGATGTAAATCCTTCAGGAATTGATGTCCAGGAGTAAGTAAAACTGCCTGATCCACCTGTCGCATCTGCTGTTAATTGAGATGATTCACCAGCACAAACATCTCCCGGATCTGCTATAACAGTTATTTCCGGAATATCGGCACCAACATTTAGCGTAACAGGTATTATAGTCATTGGAACATCAGGATCGTTACTCGAAATATTTAAGTTAGCTGTATAAACACCTTCATCAAGATCGGCGGCATCAAATGTAACCTGAATAACATCAGTTTCTCCTGTAGCTAAAGTTCCTTCAGTATGGTCTAATAACAGCCAGCCTAATACATATATGCCATAATCTTCGACTTCACCGTATGTTGTAGTACCACACGGGTCACCACAGTCTGAACCATTATATTTAATTCTGACTCTCATAACTGTTTCACCAGGAGTAGCGTCTGCGGGGACAGTAATTGCAAATGTTCCCTGTCCGCTATTATCTACTTCACACACAACATTTTCTCCCGGATCATCAAAATCATCATCCTGATTCCAGTCAATCCAGACTCCAAGGTCATCAGACGAATATACAGTACCATTTGAAACTGAAATATCATATGTTTCACCCATATTTACCATAGTTGACATACTAGTATAGTCTGCATATTCGTCACAACTCGAAGAGTTATTAATTGTTCCAAAAGTCACATTGCTAATATATTCATCACAACCTCCACTTGCAGAACAGTAACTT
>JAOZLR010000421.1 GCA_029934735.1 Bacteroidales bacterium | reverse complement strand
GCTGTACCAATAGCTGCAAGGTCTCCATCACCCTGGTAAGAGAAAACTGTTTTGTCTGGCATCAGGCGTTTGATAGCTGTTGCAAGAGCCGGAGCCCTGCCGTGAGCGGCCTGTTGCATATCCACATTCATAAACTCATAAGCAAGAACCGAACAGCCCACAGGAGCAATACCAATGGTTTCAGATTCCAATCCCATTTCATCAATTACTTCCATTATCAACCGATGTGCTGTTCCGTGACCACAGCCGGGGCAGTAGCTCAACACATTATCGGTCATCAGGCTCGTTTTCTTATAAACGATATTTTCAGGTTTAAAAATAGCTTCTTTTGTTATTGTTCCGTCCATGGTCATTAGTCTTTAATGTAATTTTTTTCAAAAACTTCAAAAATCTCAACAGGGCTTGGGATAACTCCTCCCATTCGTCCGTAATGTTCAATGTGTGCGCCGTCAACAGAGTGGAGTTGAACATCTTCTACCATTTGCCCCGCACTCATTTCCACACATAATATCCCTTTTACTTTCTTCGATAGTTCACGGATTTCTTTTTTAGGGAATGGCCATAAACTGATCAAACGGAAAATTCCAAGTTTTATCCCTTTTTCGCGGGCAATTTGCATGGTTTTCTGGCATATCCTTGAGGTTGTTCCATAGGCAACAATTGCATAATCTGCATCTTCAAGGTTAAGTTCCTCGTAAACAACTTCATTTTCTTCAATTACTTTATATTTCTTTTGAAGTTTATGGTTGTGTTGCTCGTGCTTATATGCATCAAGGTCAAGGGATGTGATAATGTTCCGTTCCCTTCCACCTGATTTTCCAGTAGTGGCCCAAGGGTATTGCTCTTTTATTTCTTCTTCTGTAAGCCGGGGGTATTGTTTCCCAATATAAACTTTTTCCATCATTTGTCCGGTAGCACCATCGGTAAGTACAAGAACAGGTGTGCGGTATTTGAATGCCAGGTCGAAGCCGGTCTTTGCCGAATCGTACATTTCCTGAACTGAAGCAGGGGCAATAACAATTATCCTGTAATCTCCATGTCCACCACCTTTCACTGATTGAAAATAATCGGCTTGTCCTGGTTGGATTGTTCCTAAACCTGGTCCGCCACGTGCTGCATTCATGATCAGGCAAGGGAATTCGGCACCAGCAAGGTAGGAAAGACCTTCCTGCATTAAACTTATACCGGGACTTGAAGATGAGGTCAATACCTTTTTTCCACATCCTGCACCACCATATAACATATTGATAGAGGCTATTTCACTTTCAGCTTGCAAAACAACCATTCCTGTTCTTAGTTCAGGTTTCTCTGCCATCAGGTATTCCATGACTTCTGATTGCGGGGTGATAGGGTATCCAAAATAACCATCGGCCCCGGCACGAATGACGGCTTCAGCAAACGCCTCATTCCCTTTCATTAATCTGAGCTCTTTTTCCATATTGTTTTATTATTTAACTCATTTAAACTTTAATTCTGTAAACTGTTATAACACCATCGGGGCATACTATTGCACAATTGGTGCAGCCTGTACATGCGTCGTAAACATTTTGCATGAAATGGTATCCTTTGCCGTTTACTTCTTCCGACATAGCTATTGTATGGGTCGGGCAGGCTTCAATACATACCTCGCAACCTTTACACTTTTCTGTGTCAACAACAATATCTCCTTTTACTTTTGCCATTTGCCGTTCTATTAAAAAGTTATTACTATTAATTTTGAGGACGAAATTAGATAAAATTAATTGAACAAAAATGGAGTGTGAATAATTTTTTTCAATTTAGAATTTAATTTAAATTAGTTATAAATAAGGAAGGGGCTTAAAGGGATTTGTGGTTAATAATTATGGGTTTTTATTAATTGCCTTATATCATTATTAACTCAATATTTTATAGCTTTGCGGCAAAATAAAATTAGAAATATGAAAAAGCTTGCTGTAGTGGCATTCGGAGGGAATGCATTGATAATTGCCGGACAAAAAGGGACTGTGGAAGAGCAGGAGAAAAACGCTTTTGAGGCAAGTACAAACCTGTTGAATTTATTAAACCGTGATTATGATGTTGTGATAACCCATGGTAATGGCCCACAGGTTGGAAATATATTATTGTCTGATCAGGCTGGTCAAAAATTATTTGGCCTGCCATCTATGCCTTTGGATGTTTGCGTTGCATACTCGCAAGGTTCTATAGGATATATGCTTGAGCAGCAGTTAAGAAATGTGCTTGAAGCAAATGATATGGATCGTGATATTATGACAATTATCACACAGGTTTTGGTAAATAAAGATGATCCTGCATTTAAAAACCCTGTGAAGCCCATCGGACCTTATTATACAAAAGAAGAGGCAGATAAGATTATGACGGAATCGGATTCTGTTTTTGCTGAAGATCCAAAAGGCAATGGTTGGCGTAAAGTTGTAGCTTCACCAAAACCACTTGTTATCAGCAATAAAAAGTCTATCGAACACCTTGCCCGTAATGGACAAATCGTGATAGCTGTTGGTGGTGGTGGAATTCCCGCCTTTTATGTGGAACCGAATAAAATGCAGGGGATTGATGCAGTTATCGACAAAGATCTGGCTTCTGCTCTTTTGGCAAAACAAATTAATGCCGATCGGCTTTTTATCCTGACTGATGTTCCCAAGGTTTGCCTTAATTTTAATACACCTCAGGAGAAAACAATTGACAGGATGAATATTGCCGAAGCAAAAAAGTATTTGGAAGAAGGACAATTTACCGAAGGAAGTATGGCACCGAAAATCCGTGCTGCCATTGATTTTGTGGAAAATACCGGAAAGGATGCCATTATTACCAAAACCACTTTGCTTGGGGTTGATGATGGTGGGACACGGATCGTGTTTATATAATCAGGGAAACTTATTAATTAGTGGCTCTAATAAAACGTCAATAACTGCGTTACGCTTGCATTTAGAA
>JAOZLR010000420.1 GCA_029934735.1 Bacteroidales bacterium | reverse complement strand
GGATAGCCTTTGAAGTTGATATAATGAGTCATCCGGAAAATATAGAAACTCTAATACCTCAACGCCCACCCTTTATAATGGTTGAGAAATTGCTTTGTGCAGATGAAACCAAAGCAGAATCATCATTTACTATCACGGATGGTATTATTTTAACTGAAAACGGATTTTTTACCGAGGCTGGCATTATTGAAAATATAGCGCAAACTTCTGCTCTTCACGCAGGGTACATAGCATTTAAAAGCGGGGAAAAGGTACCACAAGGGATGATAGGCGGAATAAAGAATCTTGAAATACACTCTTTACCTAAAATAAATGACACTATAAACACTTCGGTTTCAATTGAACACGAAATTATGAATGCAAAAATTGTAAAGGGAATTGTATCTTTGAATAATGAATTAATTGCCGAATGTGAGATTAAGGTGTTTTTAGTTTAATATTTGGATAAAAGATATAACTTTGCAAAAAGGCTCTCATGAAGAGAAATAAAAAAAATAATTTTGAACAGAAAACCGATCTCATCAACCGTACAGCCGGCAAAGTTCGATTTAGTGAAGTGGATTCATTACGAATTGTTTGGCATGGCCATTACATCAAGTATTTTGAGGACGGACGTGAGGCATTCGGAAAGCAGTACGGCCTGGGCTACCTCGATTTTTTCGAACAAAAATTAGTTACGCCGGTAGTTGATATTAACTGCCATTATAAAAGCCAATTGGTTTATGGCGATGAAATTATTGTTGAAACAGAATTTATTAATACTGAAGCTGCCAAGATAATTTTTGAATATAAAGTGTTTAAAAAAGACGATCATTCACTTGTTGCAACAGGAAGAAGTGTTCAGGTATTTTTAAGTACCAATGGAGAATTGATACTTACAAATCCCGACTTTTATGTTGATTGGAAAAAGAAACAGGGGGTAATTGTCAAATAATTGAATTGTCAGCTTGCTATTTGTTTTATATGAGAAATACATACATAGCCGGTGATAATATCATAACATCTCTGGGGTTTTCTACTACTGAAAACTTTCAGAACCTCATTAATGGGAACACCGGCATTAAAGTTGGGAAATATGATTATCTGTATCCTGAGGAGTTTCCGGCTTCTCTAATAAATAGAAATATTCTAAAGGAAAAGGCTGAAAAGTTAAAAATAGTTGATGGTTATACGATTTTTGAACAACTGCTTATTATTTCTATAACCGAGGCAATGAAAGATGTTTCGGTTGATATAAAATCTCCCGGAACTCTTGTTATTCTTTCCACAACCAAAGGGAATATTGATCTGTTAAAAAATAATCCGAAGGGCTTTAATCCTGACCGTGTTCATTTGTGGAAGTCGGCACAGATTGTAGGTGAATATTTTAATACATCAGAAACTCCCTTGGTTATCTCAAATGCTTGTATTTCGGGAGTCCTGGCGTTAAATACTGCTGACAGATTAATAAAATGGGGAAAGTATGATAATGTTGTTGTTGCCGGGTGTGACGTCTTGTCGGAGTTTATTGTTTCCGGATTTAAGTCTTTTTTGTCATTAAGTAAAGATATTTGTAAACCCTTTGATAAAGACAGAACCGGCCTATCACTGGGTGACGGAGCAGCTACTGTGGTTTTAACTTCCGATAAAATGATTGCTAAACAGCCTTTAATTGAAATTGTTACCGGTTCCGGGAGCAATGATGCCAACCATATTTCAGGTCCATCGCGAACAGGTGAAGGGTTGTTTATTGTAATTAAAGATGTTTTGCATGGAGGCAAGGATATTGACTACATTTCTGCACATGGAACAGCAACACCGTATAATGATGATATGGAATCAGTAGCCATAGACCGCATCGGATTATATAATATTCCGGTTAATAGTTATAAAGGATATATCGGACATACACTTGGCGCTGCCGGAATAATTGAATCAATATTTTGTTTTGAATCAATGAGAAAAGATTTGCTGATTAAAACTTTTGGTTTTAAAAATCAGGGGACTGTGAAAAAGATAAATGTTATTGATGAGTCTAAATCTGCTAAAGTTAACAGGGTTTTAAAAACTGCATCAGGTTTCGGTGGAAGTAATGCTGCAATTTTATTTAAAATGAAAGAGAATCTTTTATAAATAAATATAGTACTAACCTAAATAACAAAACAATGAAAACAAAAATTTTAAGCATTCTATTGATTGCAATGGTATCAGGGCTTTCTACTGTTTTCGCCCAGGGCTTTCAGCCACCTGCCGAAGGAAAAGCAGTTGTATATTTTGTTCGTGTTAGCGGATGGGGAGGAGCCGTATCATTTGAGTATTTCCACTGGGATAAATATATTGGGGTATTCAAAGGGAAAAACTATATGAGATATGAGTGTGATCCCGGCGAACAATTGCTCTGGGCATCTTCTGAAAACAAAGAATTTCTTGTGGCCGATCTTAAAGCAGGAGGAACATATATTATTATTATAGACGTGATAATGGGAGGATGGAAGGCTCATGTTGGATTTAATCCCATTACTGTTAATGAAAAAGAATTGTTTGACCGTGCTAAAAATTTGATAGAGAAAAAGAAACCGATTGTTACCCCAGAGGCAAAAATTGAAAAAATGAATATAAAGCTTAAAGATTTTATAACTGAAAAACTTGCAAGATACGAAAATGAGTGGAAGGATGCGAAAAATTTCAAGCATATTTCGCCTGATATGGCTATCCCTCCTGAGGATATGGAATAGAATGAATACCAATAGCCCTGTAGGGGCAAAATATTGGTAGCCCCGACCAACGGTCGGGGTATTAATGTAAGTACGAAAAAAAGTTTTGGCGGGATTTTTTGCCCTAAGGAAGCAAAAATCGTGACAAAATGTGATAAGTACATTTGCAGTGAGTTATCAATTTATTAATAAATGACAAAATACAAAATTTCAAAATATTCAATTATCAGAAAAGGCGTTGTAATG
>JAOZLR010000419.1 GCA_029934735.1 Bacteroidales bacterium | reverse complement strand
AGTATCATAAATAAAATCCTCTTCCACATTACCGTTTATGCCCAATAATACGACATCAATATCTTTGGGAGTTAATCTGGCAGAAGCAAGGAAATCGACCAAGGCTCCATTAAGACCGAAAGGCAATTTGTATAAGGTCTTCGTACTTTTCAATTCAGCATAGCTACCGTCGTATTTCTCCTGAGATAAATTAAAAAATACCGATCCTTCACCTGCAATCGTGCCTCTGGTAGAATTATTCTTCATTAATTCCGAGTTGCACACATCCTCTTTCCAGAAATCCACATTCTTTTTCAGGATGTAATTAGCTTCAGTCATTTCTTCGGTACCCCCGACAAGAATATTCCCATATTCACGGTTTTCAATTTTCAGAAAAACATCAAGAAGGGCATGCTCAAAGGCAGCATTCTTATGAACAAAAGTCATATTGTAATTATGGCAGCCGGTTTCGATGGCAATCCGAGCAGCAACAGCATTATGTGTTGACTGAATAAAGGGGGTCGGATTTAACATGCTTTCATTATCATCTGTAAGATTATCCAGAAACTTGTCAGTATCCTCAACAGCCCCTAATCCGGTAGCTGTTATAATAACATCAGGATTTTCAATTTTGGCATCATCCAGGCACATCAAAGCAGAGGTAAGTCCCATTTTAATAATTTTACTCATCCGGCGTAATGAGACTGGTTTTATGAAATCTCTATATTCAGGTTCAATAACAGTAAGCCATCCCGGATCGAAAATGTTCATCTCCTTCAGAAAGTCCTCTGACGGGAAACAACCTTGCGGTGTTATTGCTCCTATTCCATTTATAAAAACACTCATACTTCCGAAAATATAATTGATGAATCACTACCTCCAAACCCAAATGAATTTGAAAGAACATTCCTGATTACTACATTTTCCATTAATTCCGTTACAGGAGAAACAGGCATTTCTGCCATTGGCATACTAAAATTGAGACTCGGAAAAATAATTCTATTTCTCAATGACAATATTGAAAATACCGCTTCGGTTGACCCGGCAGCACCAAGAGTATGGCCTGTAAACGGTTTTGTGGAACTAAATGGGGGAATATTATCGCCAAAAAGCCGACTGATTGCAATTGCCTCTGTAAGGTCATTATTTAATGTCCCTGTCCCGTGAGCATTAATATAATCAATGTCTTCAATCATAAGACCGCTTTTCTCAAGAGCTTTTGACATTGCGAGATAAGCCCCTTCGCCATTTTCGGAGGAGGCAGTTTGATGAAATGCATCATTGGCATTTGAATAACCGGTTAATTCGCAAAGGATTTTATCTTCTCTTCCCTTCACCGCATCTTCCGACTCCAGAACCAAGTAAGCAGCTCCTTCACCAAGGTTCAGTCCGTTTCTGTTGCGGTCAAATGGCCGGTTGTGATTTTTATCAAGAATCATTAATGAATTGAAGCCGTTGATTGTAAATTTTGCAAGGGCATCTGTTCCACCGACAATAACCCGATCAAGCAAATTGTTTTTAATCATTTCAGCACCCGACATAATAGAATTAACAGATGAAGAGCAGGCTGTACTTATTGTGGAAACAAATCCAGTAATACCCAAAGAGTCAGCAATTTTCTCAGTACTGTCCCCACAAACATGTGAGATTATAAAATTCCGGTTTTCGGGAGTTACATTTCGGTACAGCATTTCCGTACGATCCATCCCACCTACTGTGGTGGCTGAAACAATACCAATATTTTGCTTTTCCGAATCAGTTAAACCGGCATTTGACATTGCCTCTTTGGAAGCGATCATACCCAGTAAAGCAGTACGCGAAAAATCAGGACCAATATTGATACCCGCTAACTGTGCAAGTTGCAAATTATTTAGTTTTATCTCACCACAGGGAAGATTTTGGCGATGGACTGTATCAAGATTTTCAGGTTTACCTATGCCGTGTTTTAATGTTTTCAGTGAAGTAAGATTTTCTGCAACATTCAACCCTATTGCAGAAATAATTCCCATTCCGGTAACATATATTTTTGGGGGCATCATTGATTTTTGGTGATAAAATCTGCCATGGTTTTAACCGAATAAAAGATATCTTTTCCCTTTTTCGGATCATCTATTTTGATACCATACTCCTTTTCCATCAACACTATTAATTCCAGAGCATCAATAGAATCGAGCCCCAAACCTTCATTGAAAAGAGGAGCTTCGGTTTCAATATCCTCAATATCCATATCTTCAAGGTTCAAAACCTCTAAAATTTCCTCTTTCAATTTCTTTATTAAATCTTCCATTTAACTATTTTTAGAATACTGCAAAAGTATAAAATTTAACAACATTACTTATCCAGTAACCTCATTAAATTCTCTCCGGTCAATAGTCTTTCCTTAAGTGAGTTATTACTTTGTTCAATAAGAAACAATACAGATTCAAATTCACCTTCAATATAATCGGCTCTGCCAAGCAGACAGGCTTTATGTTTTGTTTTATTCAACAGGTTTATAACATAACCAGCAAAAAAAGCCGCATCAAAGGTTTCTGTTATGAAAAAAGTATTTTCACCTCTAAGAATATGTCGGATGCTTATTTCTCCCATTAAGATATTGGGAAGTGTATAAACAAAAACAGCGGGCTTCGGAAAGTATTTCTCCTTGTCGGTTATGGAAGAGTTGTGTTTAATATCAGTATCTAGCGAAGAGTTGGAGTTAGAAAAAACCATTGCCACTTCATCGGGTTTATACTTCTCAAGTATTTTTTCATCTTTAAAAAGATATTCTGCTGTCAAAAATGCCAGTTTACTCAGACGGTCCATTTTGTAAAACTTGGGATAGTCAATCTCCAATTGTTTATAGATACTCTTTAAGAATTTCCCGTCATCATCCGCTTCAGAAAACTCCAATCGTCTAGCATTAGTCATTACAACGCCTTTTCTGATAATTGAATATTTTGAAATTTTGTATTTTGTCATT
>JAOZLR010000418.1 GCA_029934735.1 Bacteroidales bacterium | reverse complement strand
TGCAAATTCACAAAGAAGAGTGCAATAAGTAGTATTTTCAATTTCATTTTCAATAGATTTTTAGGGGCGCAAAGGTACGAATAATTATTAATGAAGATAATTTGAATTCAGCTAACGGTAGCCGGAAATCAGTTAAAGGGAAAAAATATGACACAGGCCATAGAATAATAGAAGCTAAATAAAACATCAAAGATGTCCAGCAATGGGAAATATATTCTAAAACTCTTTCAATATTCAACAACAACCAGTTTAAGTATGTTAGTCGATTGTCCGGTTTTCAATCTACAAAGATAAATGCCATTTGAGAATGGTTTTCCGTTAGTATCAGTCAAGTCAATAGTAATACTGTTTTTGCCGGAATAGACCTTTTTACCTTCAAAAATGGTCTTAACAACATTTCCATTCAAATCGAAAATATCAATAGATACTTCATCTCCTTTTTGGTTATTGAAGACGAAAGTAGCCTTACCTGATGCAGGGTTAGGTCTGCAATAGAACCCATTGTTCACTTCAATACTACTCACATTATCATCCAACAATAACCCAAAAAAGTCAAGAATTCGGGCAAGCAGTACTTTTTTTGTTGAAGGAAACAAGTTATCATCAAGGCCACCAAAATCAATAGTTGAAGCTACAGTTTTATAATCACCGGCATCATTTGCAACCATAAATCCAAAGCTATCATCACTTCCGGTAATAATGAAAAAAGTGCAATCAGTAGTATTTTCAATTTCATTAGCATCCGATTTTTTATCAGAGCTACAAGATACAAAATTCTTTTATACAAAAATTTCAAAATCAGTTATCGGTAGTAAATAATAAGTTAACGGAGCAAAAAAAACAAATCCTCATCGCAAAACTTAAACGGATGGATCCCTGAATAAACTAACCAAGCTTCTTGAATTTCACTATTGCCCCTTAACAGTAAATTTGGAAATGAAGTTTTCTTTTTTACCAGCAATCCGGATAATATATAACGCAGGCTCCAAATCGGGAAGTTTTAATGTAGTTAAATTACTATCGAAAAAAGTATCGTCCGATGTGTAAACAATCTGCCCGAAAAGATTATAAATTGCAATATCATAATAGTCCTTTTCCATATCATCAGACCGGATCGTAATCTTATCAGTTGCCGGCTGGGGATATATTGTCACATTATTATTGTAAGTTAAACTACTGCTACTTGAAGAAGGGTTCCAGATTGAATTAACATACTCAGGATGATCGATAAAAGGATTTCTGTTATTTTGATATCCATAAATTACATCGTTACGGTTAGTCTCAAAGTCATCAGGCGGATCTTGCATATTCCACTCCAGAAGGTCGGAAAGCTTGCCATGCTTTGGTTGCGGATAAGTGTTAATCTGATCAACAACTTCAAGATCAGGTTCGCCGTTTCCACCTTCATACCTTACAGACATATAAAAAATCATACGGGCCACATCACCTTTAACCTCATCACGTGGCTCCCAGGTATATTCGGTATAATAGCATCCTGTTGCTTCTGAATGCTGCTGCCCTCCCATAGCAAAATCCTTATTGCCACGCGAACTATTAACAGAAGCATCTGTTGGCCTGATGTGGTGAGCATCTGTACCGCAAGGTGGGTTATTCCCAAAATCACCATGTGACTTTGCCCACACATGCTCGCGATTCCAGTCGTTAGCACCACCGCCAAATGTATTTTTAGCCTGCGACCTCCCGGTATAAAGCAATATTACATTATTTGAATTATAAGGGTCCTCATCTGTATCCATCAGAATAAAGTCACGAAGATCGCTGTAGGAATATTCTGTATGTCCTTTAATTATATTGTGCAAAGCAGATTTCAATGCAATTCCGTTAAGACCCTGGGCATTGTCATAGTATCCCGGAGGTATTTGAGCCGCGAGCCCAAATGAAATACCAAGTAGTAGAGCAAATAGTAATTTTTTTCGATTCATAGAATTCTTTTTAAAAAAGGGCTGCAAAGTTAATTTAAAATATGTGAATACAAAATTGAGATTTAATGTGTTGATATCAATCAACTATCGCAATAAAAATGCTGCAACCCCTCACTTTTTCCGATAGTTATAGGAACTCCCACTGGGAGAGGAAAGGCTAACGTGTCGGGCTTTATCCTCTTCCTTTTCAATATCCGTCGTTTTAACAGAGGATTGTAAGAATAGGGAAAGAGAAGTGTAAAATAGTAATCATCAATAATATAGCTCCTTAGTTGAAAGGCTATGGAGGAGTATGCAATTTTGAATCTTCAACATGGAAGACATAACCTTTTGTCTTATTGTTCGTACCAAACTGCTACAACTCGATGATATTTTTCCAGATTTGAGACTTGAAACAAATTCATTAAATATCTGCAACTAACTATGATTCTGATTTTTACAAAAATGGCACAATAATTACATAATAGGTTTATGGTTAGCCAACCTGAATCAAAAATGTTTTGATTTGGTAACCAATTCTAAAAATTATGCTTAGATATACAGAGATAATATTAGAAAAAGTCAGTTTTAACAGGGATATTTTCAAAGCCGAGCTAAAAAAGTCTTTACGCTGGTTAAAGAAAGAAGAGGTTTACATACTTCGTGCCTGGTGTGTAATAAAATTCGGAAAAACACATGGTGATATAATCCGTGAGGTATTTAGCAGATAAGCATTTTCAAAACTAAGATATAATGTGACAAGCGTGGACGCTTGTCACTTGTGGACGCTTGTCACTTGCTTGTCACATTATAAAATTAATACGTCTTCGTCATATCGGAAGGTACAGCGATAATATAATCAGCACTGCTTTTAAATTCATCCGAAAGAGGCTGAATAGTATCCTGCTCAACCGTTGTAATTGTTAAAATATTTAATTCCGGGTTTGCCTGTTTCAACCACCACACAATACCTTCGTGGTCATCGGAGTGATATGAGCCGTTATAATGGAAAAACAGTTCGC
>JAOZLR010000417.1 GCA_029934735.1 Bacteroidales bacterium | reverse complement strand
TTTGACGCCATAAAACTAACGTCACTAATGGAACACAACGAAAAAAAAATCGGGGACTTGAATAAAGATGAACCCAGGTCATTGAATTTTCTGGAAGCAATTGTAGAAGAAGATATCAAAAACGGGAAAAACGGAGGCAGGGTTCATACACGCTTTCCGCCGGAACCAAACGGTTATCTCCACATAGGCCATGCAAAGTCGATATGCCTGAATTTTGGACTTGCCGAAAATTATAATGGCATGACAAATCTTCGGTTTGACGATACTAATCCCACAAAAGAGGAGGAGGAGTACGTACAATCAATTATGGAAGATGTAAGATGGCTTGGTTTTGACTGGGAGGACAGGCTCTATTATGCCTCCGATTATTTCGACCAACTGTACGAATGGGCCGTGAAATTGATTAAGGATGGCAAGGCTTACGTTGAAGAACAGTCATCGGAAGCTATTAGCGAGCAGCGTGGAGTGCCCACCCGACCCGGAATAGAAAGTCTGTTTAGAAACAGGCCGATAGAAGAAAGTCTCGATCTTTTTGAACGTATGAAGAGTGGTGAATTTCCTGATGGCTCTAAAGTATTAAGGGCAAAAATAGATATGTCATCACCAAATATGCATATGCGCGATCCTGTTATGTACAGAGTTCTGCATGCAACACATCATCGTACAGGCGATAAGTGGTGTATCTATCCGATGTACGACTATGCACATGGGCAGTCGGATTATATTGAAGGAATAACCCACTCCATTTGTACACTTGAATTTGAAATTCACCGTCCGCTTTACGACTGGTTTCTGGATCAGATAATTGATACCGACTATCGCCCGAGGCAAATTGAATTTGCAAGATTAAATCTCAGCTATACAGTTATGAGCAAAAGGAAACTGCTGGAGCTTGTGAAGGAGGATTATGTCAATGGTTGGGACGACCCGCGGATGCCAACAATTTCAGGTTTGAGAAGAAGAGGTTACACACCTGAGTCAATAAGAAATTTTGCAGATAGAATCGGAGTTGCCAAGCGTGATAATATTATTGATGTTGGATTGCTGGAATTTAGTATCAGAGAGCATCTGAATAAAATAACACCAAGAGTCTTTGCGGTTTTGAATCCGTTAAAGGTTATCATTACTAACTATCCTGAGGATAAGGTCGAAGAGCTTGAGCTGGAAGTAAGTCCTGAAGATGAAACAATGGGAACACGTAAAGTACCTTTTAGCAGGGAGCTTTTTATAGAGCAGGATGATTTTATGGAAGATCCACCCCGGAAATTTTTCCGTCTTGGGCCTGGAAGGGAAGTAAGACTAAAGGGCGGATATATTATAAAGTGTGAGGATTACAAAAAAGATGAAAATGGAAATGTAATAGAACTTTATTGTACTTACGATCCGGAAACAAAAAGCGGCTCTGAAGTTCAAAGAAAGGTGAAAGGAACCCTTCACTGGGTTTCTGTGCAGCATGCAATTGATGCTGAGGTAAGGTTGTACGACAGGCTTTTTATTAATGAAAATCCTGATGAGGTTGATGATGAATCAAAAGATTTCAAATCAAATCTAAATCCTGATTCGTTGAAGATTGTAACCGGTAAAATTGAGCCTGCTGTTATGGAGATGCGAGAACTTGAGAAATTTCAATTTCAAAGGTTGGGATATTTTTGTATTGATAAGGATTCAACAGATGAGAAGCCGGTATTTAACAGAACAGTCACACTTCGGGATTCGTGGGCTAAGAAGAATAAAAGGTAATTTATTTTAGCATCTGCTTAAAAATACATAATTAGGTGAATTATAGTTAAATATAACCACTATTATTTATTAAAGTGCAAGCTTTTTGCCACATACGGCAATAAAGCCTTGCATTTATTTATGTTAGTCTGTAGCACATCATCTACTACATTGCTTCGGCATCGTAGTATTACTATACAACTTCACCTTGCAGCTTTGTATCTGATGCACCACAGACTATTTCAGCAGACCCTATTTTAGGCGGAATGCTATTCCGCCGGCAAGGTTTAAAGTTGTAATACTTTGCTCGAAACTCTGGCTGCTGCCAGAGCTCAAAGTTGGTTTACCTCCTGCATAGTCAGCGGTTACTATAAAAGAAATTACCTTGCCCAGATGAAACCTTATAACTCCGCCAATATCATATCCAAAAGCAATACCGCTTGATTCAAAGTTTAATGATGGAATTGTTACTGTTGCATTCATAAGGCCGCCCATAATACGAATATCGAAGTCAATTTTTTCTGACGGAAATGTAATAAGCAAACCACCGAGAAAAGATCCATGCGACCAAATGCCATCGTCAAAATGTTGAATTCTGTGTGATGTTCCATTCCAAAGGCCGGCAATCCCAATATTTCTGGAAAACCGATAACCAAAATTAATAAGGCTGATTTGAAAGCCTGTCATAGCAAGGCCTGCTTTGGCGTTATTTAAATCACTGTCTCCAAAATCTCCAATAGGAAAGGCTGGCCCAAGTGTCAGGGCAATGTAGCCTTTGCGTTCTATGGGTAATTTTTTCATATTTTTTTTAGGAGCATTCTGACCTTTATGTTCAAATATATCCTTTGACCCGTTTTTGTAATCTATTTCGGCAACTGAAGCTTTTTCAATGAAGTAGTCAGGCCCGCTAATGTTGTCCAGTCTTTTATATTTGATAATATCTGGCCCCACCTCAACAACTTTACATTTAATAGTTGAGCCATCTGTTTTGACAATAACATCCTGCGAAAAAGAGACAAAACCAAACCCTATCAGGAGTAAAACAAGAGTAGTAATTTTTTTCATATAAAAGAATATTATATAGATGCGACAAATATAGAATGATTTATTAAAAAGAAAGCCGGAAAATAAATTTATAAAAAAAATTAAAAGAGGTTAAGATTTTATATCTTTGCGCCCGTATTGCCTGATAGTGTAATTGGCAACACGTCTGATTCTGAATCAGAAGAGTC
>JAOZLR010000416.1 GCA_029934735.1 Bacteroidales bacterium | reverse complement strand
AGGAATAAGCAACGATGAGATTTCATGGTGCAGTACTTTTGTAAACTGGGTTTGTATGAAAGCCGGTTTCAGGATGTCAGGGAAGCCTGATGCACGTTCCTGGCTTAATATAGGCGAGAAGGTAACTTCTCCCAAACCTGGTGATATTGTTGTTTTCTGGCGTGAGAGTCTGCAATCCTGGAAAGGACATGTTGGTTTTTTTATGGGATATAGCAGTGATGGCTCAAAGGTCTTTTCACTTGGCGGAAATCAGGGTGATGCTGTTTCAATAAAGGCTTATGACGCAGCGAAAGTCCTTGGTTTCAGAAGGATAGCTGAAGTTGTTAATATTGAAATCCCACAGCCTGTGCTAGAAAAAGATAGCAGAGGAGATGAAGTTATGAAATTGCAGATTTTGCTAAATTATCTTGGATATAATTGTGGTGATGAGGATGGAGTATTTGGAAATAAAACAGATAATGCCCTCCGGCTTCTACAAGCTAACAACGGAATACAAATAGATGGAGTTTATGGAAATCAAACCAGAGGAATTATTGAAAACTTGTTGGTATCATGAATATTAATATCTTTACAAAAAAAAAGTTATGTCAGATTTAAAAAACAATTGGAAGATGCTTGCACTAAATGGTGTAATTGCACTTCTTTACGGATTACTCGCACTCTTTGTGCCTAAGGGAACAATTGTAGCTATTGCTATGTATTTTGGAATAGTTATTCTTATTTTTGGTGTTATTATGCTGTTTGAGGCTATTCGAAGTATTAAGAATAATACGCACTGGCTTTCAGGGATGGTTTGGTCATTAATAATTCTTGTCTTTGGAGCAATGATTACATTTTATACCCAGGAGTCTCTTGAACTGTTTGTTATCTTTATCGGAAGCTGGGCTGTCATTGTTGCAATAATGCAATTATATATGGCAACACAGGTTAGCTTATCGAAAAATGAGAAAAACTCAATGATATTTAACGGTATTCTGATGTTTATCTTTGGGGTAATACTGTTTTTTAACCCCTTTCAGTCAGCAACATTTCTTGTTGTCATTTCGGGAGTTATAGCTATTGTAATGGGAATTCTATTACTTGTTTTGGCGTTTAAAATTAAAGGGTTAATAAAGGATTCGGAATAATCAATAATGAGTCCGGTCAAACAAGCCACAGATTTACTCTTTTTAGATTAGATTCAGGAATAAAAAGCCCTGTAAGGGCGGAATACTGGTAGCCCCCGACCAACGGTTGGGGTATAGTGAAAGTACGTAAAAAAGTTTTGGCGGGATTTTTGTCCGAAGGAAACAAAAATCGTGACAAAACATAAAACGTTAATTAATAATGATTTAGAAAAGTATACCTCCGCAGATGAATAATCCAAAAGTAAGAAGGCGATATTTAACGATTACCGGGAATGAAAATGTTCTCCTTTATTTGATTTTATTATCATTTCTAATTTCCTGTCAATCCAAAGTAGAGCCTCCATTGCCATACGGTGCGATCCCATCAGAAAGACAGTTGAAATGGCATGAAATGGAATTTTACGGGTTTCTTCACTTTACTGTCAACACATTCACTAACAAGGAGTGGGGTTATGGCGATGAGGACCCTATAATTTTTAACCCCATTGATTTTGATGCCGATCAAATTGTTAGTACTGCTCGGGATGCCGGAATGAAAGGACTCATTTTAACTTGTAAGCATCACGATGGCTTTTGCCTGTGGCCATCAAAATATACAGAACATTCTGTAAAGAACAGCCCCTGGAAAGATGGTAAAGGTGATGTGGTTCGTGAAATATCAGATGCCTGTAAAGAGTATGGACTGAAATTTGGGGTTTATCTCTCACCCTGGGACAGAAATCATAAAGATTATGGAACGCCAGAATATATTGAGTATTACAGGAATCAGATGAAAGAACTTCTGACTGAATACGGGCCTGTCTATGAAGTGTGGTTCGATGGTGCTAATGGCGGTACCGGGTATTATGGTGGGGCAAAGGAAGAAAGGAAAATTGACCGCTCAACATATTACGATTGGGACAGTACATGGAAGATAGTCAGAAAACTTCAGCCTGATGCCTGTATGTTCAGTGATGTAGGCCCTGATGTTCGCTGGATCGGGAATGAGAGAGGAATTGCAAATGATACCTGCTGGGCAACGCTTACTCCTGAAGGAATTGACGGCCGTAAACCCGGTCCGGGGAGTTCAAATTACCGCAAAAATACAAAAGGAATCCGGAATGGGAAATACTGGATCCCCGGAGAATGCGATGTCTCAATACGTCCGGGGTGGTTTTATCATAAGTCACAGGATTCAATGGTTCGAAGTCCGGAGAACCTTGTTGACCTCTATTTTAAATCAATTGGCAGAGGTGCAAATTTCCTTCTTAACCTTCCTCCGGATAAGAGGGGCCTTATTCATGAAAATGACGTGAAATCATTAAAGGAATTCAAGAAAACTATTGACAGGATTTTTGCCAAAGATCTTGCTGCTGAGGCTAAAGTTTTGGCTTCAAATGTTAGAGGAGAGAGCAGGGAATATGATCCATTAAATGTTATTGACGGTAATGGCAACACCTTCTGGTCTTGTGATGATTCGGTAACCAAATCCCACATAATTCTTGAGTTTGACAAGCCTGTTACTTTTAATGTTGTTAGCTTGCGTGAGTATCTTCCCCTGGGACAACGTATTTATGGTTGGGCTTTGGATAGTTGGCATAATGGAGAATGGAATACATTTGCACAAGGTGCATCAATCGGAAACAGGCGACTGTGGAGAGGTGATATTCAGATTACTGATAAGGTGAGATTTCGCATTACTGATGCGCCTGTTTGTCCGGCTGTGAGTGAGTTTGGGCTGTATCTGAATGAGAAATAATGTATGCGAAAATAATATCTGATTGGATAGAATAATATCACCCCTTCGGGGTTTTGGAAATGGTGCTATTGTTTGTTATAATCATTCCACTC
>JAOZLR010000073.1:2647-9709 GCA_029934735.1 Bacteroidales bacterium | reverse complement strand
CAATTAAATTGCTAATATTGCAAATTATTATTTAACAAATACAATGAAAATGAAAACAAATACAATTCAATTTTTAATAATTGCAGCACTAATAGTTGTTATATCGGCTGGTTGCAATAAGGACGATGGAATAATTAGTGGAAGTGGCCCAATTGTGTCTCAGGAATTCAATATGCCTGATATAACCGGAGTTCAGTTAAGTATTGATGGAAATGTCTATCTTATGGAGGGTGATACACAGCAGGTAAGGATTGAAGCTCAACAGAATATAATAGATAACATTAAGAAGTCTGTCTCTGGAGGCAAGTGGAATATTGAATACTACAATAATGTAATTAATCACAAAGGAATAGACATATACATTACCACACCTTTAATAAATTACGTTGCAATTAGCGGCTCCGGGAATATTGAAAGTACCAATACATTTACTGACTCAACAGATGTTTATTTAAATATTAGCGGTTCGGGTAATATAGATATGAGTCTGCTGGCAGATTTTATCGAAAGCTCCATTTCAGGCTCAGGCAATATTTATCTTACCGGAGAAGCCAATGAACACAGGATAACAATTAGCGGATCAGGTAATTTGAAGGCTTTTGGTTTACAAACACATAAAACCGATATTACTATCAGCGCTTCAGGAAATTCAGAGGTCTTTGTTACCGATGACCTTGACGTTACTATTTCCGGAAGCGGAAATGTTTATTACAAGGGTTACCCTGAAATCGACGTAACAATCTCAGGCTCAGGAAGCCTTGTAAATTCAAATTAATACCTGACAAACCTGTTTATTGCCGGGAACAACCTTTGCTTTATTCTGATAACTGTCGATTTTTCCTTTAGGATAATGTGTGTTTGATTAATGGCAGAAGTTTTGAAATAGCCTATCAATTTTTTAAGTCTGATTACCAGAATTTTGGTATGTGTATCCATTATGTTAATGGTATTAGTTAGAGTTCTTTGAATTTCTCCCCTTGCATAAATATTCTTTTCATTTACAGCAATATACTTCTGACCTTGACTCTCTATAGAAATATTTTCATCAAATTCAAAAAACAAAATCATACTTCTCATCAGCCTGGTCTTTGCCAGTTTCGCCCAAACTTCTTTAAAAAATGAAATACTCTCTTTTATAACATTATATTCTTCTTCATAAGCAATAGCCGGAGTAATTGCTAAAGTTTTCACACTTGGATAGTCATTAACATCTACATATTCATACCTGTCTTCGAAAAATCGTGATGAATAGCTGTAAAACCCTTCCGTCATCTTATCTGCTGTACTGTTTACTTTTCTATTGAGAGATGAAGCCAGGGGAGTAATTTTCTTTAATAATTGATTGAAAGTAGATTTAATTAGTCTGCCATATCTATTGATTGATCTTACAGTTCCAGTTGTATCTATTGAGATATTTGAAAAGGATATGTTGTTCCAAAACAAAGAAACTGGTAATAAGGGATTTCTCTTGCGTTTCCTCACTCCCATCATATTGGAATCAGCTTCTTCAATGCTTTCTTTCATATTTAGCTCCTTGTTTTCAATATTGTTAAGCTCAGTGAGGCATCGCATTCTGTTTTGCTTTATTTTTTCAAAAATTTCATTTCTCATTACTTTATCCTTTTTATGATTTTACTTAATTATTTTTATTTCTCTTAACAAATTTGAAAACAAATGATGGGAATTCATCAAAATTCTTTTGCAATATTACACAATACAACATAGTGTTGTCAAGCTTATTAAGTGTAATATATCGACTTAAGCCTATAATTAAGTAGCTTTATTTTATTAACTTAAGTTTAACATAATTTTATTTTGACTTAAAATAAATCTTAATAAACTTGCTTTTGCGGCTTAATTATATGTATCTTTGCTTAAAATTTTAATAGTGCATAAATTCGATTTTATAGATAATCCTTTTATCAGCCTACACAAAACGGCGATCTCCATTCTTCCGGGAATAGAAAAAGTTATAACTGTTTTCTATAGCCCTGAATCAAAATGTCTTAAGGGTATTGTTTCCGAAAAGCAAAATGGAGGTTATGAAGCAAAGGAACTTGATGTTGGCACAATTTCAGAGGATCTTAATCCTTTTCGAAAAGATAAAACACCGTTTAGTTGGTATAACGAGGATAGTATCCCTTTTAAAGTAAAGAAGAAAAACAGTACACCTTTAATAGATATCTTTACAGAGCTTGAGAATGTTGTTCTTTTGCTTAGACTCCCCAGTAGTCAAAAAGGATTTAGCGACCTTGTTTTCCTGTATTTTAATGAGAACCCAAGTAACTTCGGAGTGAGTAACAGCGATTCTCCTCTTTCAACAGAGAGCAAAAGTGTAATAGCTTTTCTGATGTATAATACTTTGAAAGGAATCATTGAGTCTAAACAACAGAACCGGACTATACTCTCTTTTAATAATGACAGAACCAGGAAAATAATAAGCGAAACAGAAAGGCTGTCAGATGAACTGAAACGCACACATGATAATTACGGATTAAGTCTTGTAAAACTCTGCCGGCAATACCTGAAAGACCATAGCAGAAGAAACGATATAAGCTATATTTTTAGCGAGAGTGCTTTAGAAAAGATAAGTAACTTTTCTGGAGAACTAAAAGACCTTGAACGAATTATTGAGGAGGCAGTTGATTATGCAAACAATCTTTATTCAAATGCAACAAGTGAGATTAAGATTTCAGAATGGCACATGAATTTTGAAACACAATACTCACACACAGGCGAAATGCCAGATCAGCAAACGACTATTGGCAAATACACAAAAACAATTTCTCTGCTTAATAAGCTGGAACAAGCTGCTCTTGTAGCCCGAAAGCAAAATCTTAAGCTGACAGGAACTAATGTTGGCCACTCCTGCCCTGTCCCAATTAGTGCCCCTGCCATTTCTGATTCGCTATATAACCACAAGAGTATGATTACAACTCTTTTGGAGAAATATCCCGAAAAGTGGGAAACCATACGTACGGAGTTCAGGCCACTGAAAAATATTATTGAAAAGAACAGATAGTTTTGTTAATTCTCGAGTATATTTCTAGTTTTCTCAAAATCCTTAACAGCCTTTTCCCACTCCTTACCTTTAACAATAAGAAGAAATCTATCATAAGGCATAAAAGAGACAGGTGTTCCGGTTTTATCACTAATTGACCATCCTTTTTCCTGCAATTCAAAATTACTATAAAGGTCATCATAATGCTTAAATTTCCCTTTTGCAGCAGCAATCCACTCTCTGGCCGTACGAAAATCTTTGTAACCAATTATAAAGAGTGTGGCTCTGTCCTTCTTCCCTGCAACACCTTCGCTAAAGCCAACAATACTACCATGCCCAAATTGATATATCTGGTCAAGAGCAACGATGCCTTTAAAATATTTTATATTATTGTACTTCAGGCTGTCTTTCATCAGGGATACCAGTGCAGGTCTTTTCCCTGTCGTTAAAATTTTATTGTCAACAAATCCGGCAAAAAGCAGAAGAGTATCAATCATTCCGAAATGTTTGTTGTTTGCAGTCACACGAAAATAGTAATTTCCTTTCCAGATATCAATATAGTAGTCATACAAAGCACTTTCATCACCAATTGCAGTAACCTTTTTTTTCTTTAATGCTTTGAAACTATATATCCCGAATGCTGCCTTTTCGGAGGTCATTTTGAAAATATCTATCCTTATTGTGTTTGCCATAGAATTCCGGTATGCACAGGTTATAGCTTCTTCAAATCCATATTCTGTAAACAGGTCTGTATCTTCCGGAATAAACGAATAGAGTTTTCCAGATGAAAATGTCTCAGCCGGTTTTTTAATTGTCCAGTTCCATATCTCATCCTTATCAGGTATAAGATCGTTCAAACTATCCTGAGCATTTAGGGTAGTTGAAAAGAAAGCGATTATTATAATAAATGTAATTTTTTTCATTATATATTTGAATTTTGTTAAAATGTCTCTGTTCCTGAAAAATAAAACCCTTTTGACTTCATCCCAAATCCAATATCAAAAGTAATATTGGTTCTAAAATATTTGTTTATCATAAACCGAAATCCAAATCCTACCCCAGGTCTGACGTAAGCGAACAAAGGTACATCATCACATCTGTTTGAAGCTGTCGCTGCATTAACAAACAGCACTCCTCCAATAATCTTTGAACACTGCGATATTGGAAAGCGATACTCCACCTCTCCATATACCATATCCTCACCGCGATACCTCCCTGCAACATAGCCTCTTCCCGACCTTTCCTTTTGATCCTCTCCTAATGCCATCAATGTTAAGTATGGTTGATGTCCTGATATCTGAAAATCACTATAGGCCCAAAAACCTATCAAATGTCGTGGTGTTTTTTTTGAAAGCGGAATGTATGTTCTAAACTCTAACCATAAAGAAGATGAATTTTGGTCGCTACCTATGAAAGTAGGGTTATACTTATAATTAATATTAATAAAATACCCCATAAATGGGCTAATTAAATTATCACGAGAGTCGTAAACTAAGTTTAAACTTAATCCTGAAAGCGAATTTTTCGATGTGCTAAAACCATACTTTTTTGAATACTGATAATATGGTGTCAATTGTTTAGGAACAGTATCCACATCAAGCAATTCATCTTCAATTTTAGTATAGTAATCAAGATGATATCCTATTCCGGCATAAAAGTATTGGGCAATCTTAACATTTACAATCTCATGAAACTTAATATAGTTATATGACATGGGATAAGCTCCGTCAGTTTCTTTAGTATCAGCACCCTGCCACCCCACACAATTGCCCATATTAACCATGTCCGGAGCATTTGTTCCCAATCCCCAGGTTGGTGCCTTATATATATAATACCGCCAATCTCCTTGTAGAAATAATTTATCACTATTTGTGTAAACATTCGATTTTGAATAAGCAAGAAGCTGTCTTTTAGTCGTTACCAATGCGGTAAAGCCTATGTATGATACTCGTGTTGTTTTCTTTGGACCAAAATACCATCCTATTGTACCTCCCACTCCTAAATAAAATCCGTTAGCAGGATTAGAACCGAGATTGGGTAAAATTAGGGTCATTACTTTTTTTGGTGGTTTGGGTGGCTGGCCTTTTTTCCGAATAAGATCTTTTAAGTCTTTCTGCTCACAATCCTTTGGAGGAATTGTATCTGCTCCCTGGATTGAATCAATCTCTTGCCCATAACTGAAGTAGCTGCTAAAAAATAATAAGGCAACAAAAAAAGGTATAACAGTTTTTTTTCTCATAAATAAAAGACAAAGTTATTATTAAAATTTTAAAATAGAGTACTTTAAATCTAACATTTTAATGTATCTGAATTTTCAATCTCAATAATTATAATGCTGACCCGGCTACCAATATCCTTTCATTACCATTAATATCCTCAGCCAATACAATTTCTTTAAAACCTGCCTTTTGGAATACATCTGCTGTTTCTTCGCCGAGATACTGATTAATTTCGCAATAGACTTTGCCATTTGCCTGAAGGTGGTTTTTTGCGAATGCGGCTATTGCATTGTAGAAAATAAATGGGTTATCATTTTCCACAAACAAAGCCATATCAGGCTCAAAGTCCAGAACATTCTTTTTAATCTGCTCTTTCTCCAGAATTCTCACATAAGGTGGATTGCTAACAATAATATCAAAATCAGGCAATTTATCTCTTGCAAAAAAATCAAGAAAATCAATTTGTCTGAAAGTAATTTCAACATCATTTTCAATTGCATTTTTGGCGGCTATATTTAGTGCCCCTGCCGAAATATCAATTGCAGTTATTTCCGCTGTCGGTAAATATCTTTTTAAAGAAATTGCAATACAGCCACTACCTGTCCCGATATCCAAAATTCGCAAGTTATTATCAGTATTATTCTCTTTGATGATACGCTCAACAAGCTCTTCGGTCTCAGGCCTTGGAATTAAAACATCTGTATTAACTTTAAATGTCAAACCATAAAATTCGGTTTTACCAAGTATGTATTGTATAGGTTTATTGTTGAGCAAATCTTTAACTGCAAAATGAATTTTGAGCAATTCTGATTCGGAAATAGTCTGGTCAGGATTTAAAATCACATCTGATTTTCTTAAATAAGTAAACTCAAAAAAAAGCATAAACAATAGGCTATCAGCTTCATTCTCACTGTATAAATTCAAAAGTTTTTGTTTATAAAACTTCCGAATATCTGCTATTTTATTCGACTTAACTTCCACAGCCCGAAAATACAGAAAATTTTGTAATTTTGGGAGCTAACAAAAATCTAATTCTATTTTATTATGAAAGGCGACATTTTAATAATTGACGATAATCACCGAAAAGCAGCCAATCAAGTTGTTGATTTAATCTTTGAAACAATTTGTGGTGGTGATAAAAAATATGTGATAACCGTAGCTGGTGAATCGGGTGCAGGAAAATCGGAAATAGCAGCCTCGATTGCTGAAGTACTGGAGAAAGAAAATATGAAGTGCTTTATTTTCGGCCAGGACGATTATTTTAAACTCCCGCCAAAGACAAATGCAAAAAAACGGGAGGAAGATATTTCCTGGGTTGGGATGCAGGAGGTAAACCTCGACATTCTGGATAAAAACATAAAAGATGTGCTTAACGGCAAATACGTTATCACAAAACCTCTTGTTGATTTTGATGCTGATAAAATTGGGAAAGAGACAGTGAACCTCGAAGATTACCACGTACTGATTGCTGAAGGGACATACACAACAACCCTTAAAAATGCAGATACACGAGTGTTTATAAATAGAAACAAACTGGACACTCTGGAATCAAGGAAAAAGAGGGGAAGAGAAAAACAGGATAAATTTCTGGAAAAAATACTGACTATTGAGCACGAAATAATTTCAAAACATAAAGCTCTTGCAGACGTTATAATCACAAAAGAATGGGAGGCAACACTTAATGAATAAAATGTCACAGATATACATATTAACATAATGTGTGTATATGCCTGAAGTTTTGGGGACACATCCGCACGGATGAACTCGTTCGGACGGACACGAGAATGATTATAAAACAAAAGACCCTGAAGGGTCAAATATAAATAGCCCCGTACGAAGTGC
>JAOZLR010000073.1:0-2547 GCA_029934735.1 Bacteroidales bacterium | reverse complement strand
ATTGAAATTGAATGAATTACAAAATTATATACGAATAAAAAGAGTAAATTATGGATAATAAAAAGATAAAAAGCATAGCGATGCTCAGCACGCACGGATATTTTGACCCGGTGCCGACATTAGGAAGAACCGATACAGGCGGCCAGGTAGTTTACGTTCTGGAGCTTGCAAAAGCACTTGCAAAAACAGGAATAAAAGTTGACATTTACACACGTTGGTTTAATAGGGAGCAGCTTCAGGTTGACCCCGTTCCCGGCCATCCTGATGTCAGGGTGATAAGAATTCCTTCCGGACCCTGGGAGTTTATCCCTAAGGAATTTATTTATGACGTTCTACCTGAGCTTTCTCAAAATATGATAGAATTCATTAAGGATAATAATCTTGATTATGACCTCTATCACGGACATTATGTTGATGCTGGTATTGTAACACTTGATGTTGCCAGCTATTTTAATAAACCCTCATTTTTTACAGCCCATTCACTCGGCGCCTGGAAAAAAGATCAAATGGGTGGCGACCTTGATGAGATGGAGAAAAAGTTCAATTTCAAACATCGTATTGCTGAAGAGATGATGATTTTTGAAACCGTTAACGGACAAACTCTTACCACAGAAGTGCAGTACGAAAAGCTTAAGGAACTTTATGATTACGATGCAGATAACATTGATATTATTGCTCCTGGTGTGGATATTAAAAGATACAGACCTCCTACAGAGGAAGATATGAAGGTGGAGACAAACACTCCTGAGAAATATGTCTTTTGTCTGTCAAGGATTGACACAAACAAAGGACATGACCTGCTGTTGAATGCTTTTGCACTAGTGAAAGATAGAATTAAAGATGTTGATCTGGTAATTGGAGGAGGCTCACCAAATCCTAAGCCACGTGAACTTGGTGTTTTTGCCAAAATGGATGAGATTATTGATAAAAACAATATGCAGGACAGAGTTAGTAAAATTGGTTATGTGGCTGATGAGATGATGGCTCCATTGTATCAGAAAGCCCAACTTTTTGTTTTACCTTCTCTTTTTGAACCTTTCGGGATGACAACTCAGGAAGCAATGGCTTGTGGGAAAGCTGTAATTGCCTCAAAATTCGGAGGAATCAGAAATGTGATAACCAATGGAGTTGATGGAATATTAGTCGATGCCGCTAATCCACAGGAATTTTCGGAAGCATTATATGAACTTTTGGCCGATGACGAAAAAAGAAATGCTATGGGCCGTGCTGCACGAAAACTTATTGAAGATGAATATAGCTGGGAGGCTATTGCAGATAAGTTTATGAAATTTTATCAAAAATATTATTAATCTCATTTATCACCGGCAGCTATGGATACATTATTGCCAAAAGAGGAGTTTATTGCAAATAAAATTCATATAGTCAGAGATCAAAAGATAATACTTGATTCTGATTTGGCAGAGCTTTACAGTGTGGAGACAAAGGTATTAAAACAGCAGGTTAGAAGAAACATCGAACGTTTTCCCGAGGATTTTATGTTTGAACTCACAAAAGATGAGTTTATTAACTTGAGGTCACAATTTGTGACCTCAAGTTGGGGAGGAACAAGATATATGCCAATGGCGTTCACAGAGCAGGGAGTAGCAATGCTTTCCGGAATATTAAGAAGTCCGGTTGCCATTCAGGTAAATATTCAAATTATGCGTGTTTTTGTTAAAATGAGGAACCTTATTACAAATTATATTGAGCTAAGAGAAAAGGTTGAAGCGCTTGAAAATAACGCCCTTGAGCAAAATGAACACATTATTAAAATTTATGAGATTATTAAAGAGTTAATTGAACCGAGATACAAAAACAGAAAACCTATTGGTTATAGAGTACAGGAGAGATATGCAAAATATTTTAACAGACATAAAAGAAATAATTAATTCGGGTAAGAAATCTGCCTTATGTATCGTTGTTGAAACAAAAGGTTCCACACCAGGAAAAACGGGTGCGAAAATGATCGTTTTTGAGGATGGCAGCATTGAAGGAACTATCGGAGGCGGAACACTGGAGATGCAGGTCATAAAAGATGCTTTGGAAACTATAAAAGAGTTAAAACCTGTAAAATTGGTTTATGACCTGGATAAGGATATGGATATGAATTGCGGTGGATTTACGGAAGTTTATATTGAACCTGTCGCTCCCGACATGAAACTCTATATTTTCGGTGCGGGACATATCGGGAAAGCACTTGCTGAATTTGCACCGGATTTTGGTTTCAGTGTAACTCTGTTTGATAACAGGGAGCTGACTTTTGAGAATAACAAAGGCTGGAATCTTGAATACATTGGAAAAGACTATATTGAGTCAATTAAACAGGTGAAGTTTGACGAAAATACTTTTGTTGTTATTGTTACACCGAAACATTCTTATGATGAGGAGATTCTGTCGATATGTGCAAAAAAACAATCGGCATATATCGGAATGATTGGCAGCAAGACTAAAATTGCAAAAGCAAGAAAGCGATTACTTGAGAATAAGATACTTACAGAGGAAGAACTTGACAGGATTGATATGCCGATTGGAATTAAATTCAATGCC
>JAOZLR010000415.1 GCA_029934735.1 Bacteroidales bacterium | reverse complement strand
CGAATGTTTTCATTGCTATGATAAAACCGTAACCTTCGTCACCAATCCTGTTTTTTACAGGAACTTCAACATCATGGAAAAGAATTTCATTTTGCACTGAAGCTCTTTGACCCATCTTATGAATGTGAGGTTTGATTTCAACCCCGGGAGCATCCGAAGGAACAACAATTGCCGTCAAACTACGTGAACCTCTATCAGGATCAGTAAGTGCAAAGACTGTCATAAATGTGGAGACCTCCCCATTTGTTATAAACCTTTTGTGTCCGTTAATAACATATTTGTCACCGTGCTGGATTGCAGTAGTTTTAATTCCCTGAACATCCGATCCTGCATTAGGCTCAGTCAGGCAATATGCTGCAACAGCTTTCTCTTCAACTATCTGTCCATAAAATCTTTTTTGCTGCTCATCGTTAGCAGCAATAAGCAAAGGTGTTAATGCAAGTGTATTTGCATCAATGCTAATACCAATTCCAACACATCCTGCCCCAAGTTCTTCAGAAGCCAGTGCACTATCAACCAGATTAAAACTGTTACCGCCAAACTGTTTTGGGATCGGACCGTTCATAATTCCTTCTTCGTAAGCCTTTTTAACTATTTCCCATGGAAACTCGGTTGATTCATCATATTTTAATCTTGCAGGCACGATGTACTTATTGGCAAAATCTCTGTATTTTTCCTGTATTGCCAACTGTTCGTTTGATAATTCAAAATTGACCATTTTCTTCTGTTTTTATTTTATTTATAATTATATTATTTTCTCTAAATATCATCTTCACTTATTCCGTCAAGGCTTTTATTATATTGCCTCATTGCTCTCATACTCATCCCCATACTGGAGAAGCCTCCATCGTGATAGATGTTCTGCATTGTTACTTTCTTCGACAGGTCTGAAAACATCACCATTGTAAAATCAGCACACTCATCAGCAGTTGCATTTCCAAGGGGAGACATCCGCTCCGTAAAATCAAGCAACCCTTCAACACCTTTAACACCACTTCCGGCAGTTGTCCTGGTAGGAGACTGTGATATAGTGTTAACTCTGATTTTCTTTTCTCTTCCATAAATATACCCAAAGCTTCTGGCAACAGATTCGAGAAGAGCTTTTGCATCAGCCATATCATTATATCCGTAGAGAACCCGCTGTGCTGCAATGTACGACAGAGCCACAACACTTCCCCATTCGTTTATAGCATCAAATTTATAACAGGTTTGCAAAAGTTTATGAAAAGAGATTGACGAGATGTCAAGGGTCTTCATAAAATAATCATACCTTAGATCGTTATAGACCCTCTTTTTCCTGACATTCATAGACATACCAATCGAATGGAGTATAAAATCAAGTTTACCTCCCAGTATCTCCATTGATTTTTGAATCAGATTCTCAATGTCATCAACACTTGTTGCATCAGCTGGAATTATCTCTGCATTGCATTTTTCAGCCAACTCGTTTATTTCACCAAACCTCATCGCTGTCGGAGTGTTAGTTAAAGTAAAGACAGCACCCTCTTCGTGAGCTTTTTCTGCAACTTTCCAAGCAATTGACTTGTGATCAAGCGCTCCGAATATAATCCCTTTTTTCCCTTTTAATAGATTGTAAGCCATAATTGTCAATTTTTAAGTAATTGCTTTGCGGTCTCAACAGATGCAGTAGTAATATCCTGGCCACTCAGCATTTTTGCAACTTCTATAATTCTGTCATTAGCATTTAATTGTGAAATAATTGTTTTTGTCCTCTCTCCCTCAATCACCTTATACACAATGTAGTGGGCGGTTCCCTTTCCGGCAATCTGTGGTAAATGGGTTATTGCGATTACCTGCATAGCTTTTGAAAGCTTTAATAGAATATTCCCCATTTTATCAGCAATATTTCCGGAAACGCCAATATCAATTTCATCAAAAATAACAGTTGGTAACAGATTTTTTTTAGAAATAAGAGATTTAACAGCCAGCATAAGTCTTGATAATTCGCCCCCAGATGCTATCTTTGATAAATCCTGCAACTCTCCTCCCCTGTTGGCATTAAATAAAAATTTGATAGAATCAACACCATCGAGACTCAAATTGTTCAATCTTTCCCGATCAATTTTAAAAACTGAATCAGGCATTCCCAGATCAGAGAGCGTTTTTTCTATTTCGTTTTCAAATTCATTAAATACATTCATCCGCTTTGCTGAAATCTTCTCAGCCTGTTCAAATATATCTGTTTTTTTCTTTTCGAGTTTGGAATTCAGTTTCTTTATACTTTCCTCCAATGAGGTAATTCCCAAAAGCTTTCCTGATAATTCATTATGTATATCAATAAGCTCTTCAACGGTTTTAACCCTGTGTTTTTGCTCCAGCCTGTAAAGTTCATTCAATCTGTCTGATACTTTCTCAGCATTTCCCGGATCGTAACTGACCTGTTGCTCCAGATTACCAATTTCGTTAGCAATATCTCTTAATTCAATGGATGTGCTTTCCAGCCTTTTACTTGTTTCGGAAAGTTTATCACTGTAATTTTCAATTTTTGATAAATTTCCTGTTGCCAACGACAGGCTTGCAAGGGTTCCGGTTTCTTCATTTTCAAGTGTTGAAAGTGCAGAATAGAGATTATTTTTTATATCTTCAACATGCTCAAATATTTCAAGTTCCTGTTCCAGTTTTAACTGCTCTCCTTCAGTAAGGCCTGCATTTTCAAGTTCATTAAACAAAAACTGAAAATAATCCTGCTCTGCTTTTGATCGCTTCTCCTCCTCAATAAGCTCTTTTATATCCGACCTGAGTTTTTGATATGAAAGGAAATCACTCTTATATTGAATAACGATTGAAGCTATCCCTGCAAAACTGTCAATAACAGCCATTCTGAAGTTCGTATCATTAAGTGTCAGCATTTGATGCTGTGAATGTATGTCAATCAATTTATCTCCCAGATTTTTCAGAATATTAAGATTAACAGGAGTGTCATTAATGAATGCTCTCGATTTTCCA
>JAOZLR010000414.1 GCA_029934735.1 Bacteroidales bacterium | reverse complement strand
ATATATCCCTTTATTCGAATAACCGGTCAGCAGAAATTTCACACCAGTCAATAATCTGTTGTCTCTGAGCATCAGTCAGTTTAGCATTCGGATGCATTATGGGATAGATTTTCATTGGCATATCGCCGGCTTCCACAGCTTCTGAAATTTCATCCAGAGCTTTAATCTGTTTGCGCTTGCTTAAATCGCCCCAGAATCCAAAATCCAATTGCTCACGTCCCACTCTCACATCACGGGATACAAGAAATGAAACAGGTGCAACATACGAATACCAGGGATAAATAACCTGTTGTGAATGACAGTCGTAGCAGGCTGACTTCAGCAACGTGACAATTTCATCAGCTGCCTCAACAACTTCAAGCAAATCTTTCCCGGGAACAGGGTTATTATCCGGCCTGCCAGAGGGTATAAGCTGTATGATTACTATGATTAAAACGACAATTATCAGAATTTTCCGTTTCATATTTTGCTTTTTTATCCGACGATATAACAGTCGGTCTTTACCCTTGTGCCTTATTTCATTAGAACATCAGCTGCTCCGTTTGCCCAATCTGTCAGTATCTTCGACTCAGCATCAGTCAGAGCATGTTCAGGGTACTTGGCTAAGAATTTTTCTGGTGGCATATCTTTCTCTTCAACAGACTCAGCAATTGCATCCAGTTTTGAAACTAATTTGCGTTTGGAAAGTGTTGGCAGTTTATCAAGCTTAAGTTTCATTTTTGCTTTCATCGATTCCGAGTTGGAATTGTGGCAGTCGAAACATTTGTTCTGCAAAACTGTGTTTACACTGTCAGGTATTGTCAGCAGCCCTTCAGGACTAACTTCATTTTGGATTGCTTTTGTTTTGAATCCGGTTGTTATTGTTAGAAGTCCTGCTATAAATACCAGACTGGCAATAGTTAGAAATGTTGTTTTCATAGTCACATTTTTGTTAGTTCAATTTAATAAATATCAAAACAGTAAAAACAATACTTTGTTCAAACTGAGAAAAATGTTAGCTGCTAAACCTCCGGATTTACTCAAAGGATTGAGGGAGTTATAGATTCTAACTTGATGATTTATTAAGTTTTCCACTTTCATGTAAAAATAGCAAACCGGGTTTTAGATATACCAGTAAAGATAATAAAATTTTAGTCTAAATTTGCAGAGAAATTAAAATGAAATTGAGCAAAAAAATAATACGCATAATATTCCCTTTGTTAGCACTGGCTGTGATATTTTCCTGCAACAGGACTGAGGATACTGCAACTACTATTATTAAGGGGAGGTTTTCCGCTCATCATGGTGGGTATATTTTTCTCGAAGAGATTGAAGTTCATGATGTTATTATGCTCGATTCGATGAAAGCAAATGACAAAGGTGATTTCAAGTTCAGGCTGAAACAAAAACAGGATGGTTTTTACCTGGTGAAAACAACAAAGGATGATAGTTATCTTGTTTTGCAACTAAATAGGGGTGAAAAGGTGGAGGTGGATTCCGACAGTGCAGTGTTTCTAAACGGATATTTGGTCACAGGCTCACCAGGCTCGATATTGTTACTTGATTTTGAAATATTTATGAGCAAGCAAAAAGCAAGAATTGATTCACTTTACACAGTTTTTATCAAGGAGCAATATCAGCCGGATTTTCTTGATGTTAAAAGGCAGCTTGACTCGATATATCAAGTGATTGTTGATAATCAGAAAACATATGTTCGGGAGTTTATTGAGGAGTATCCCTCCTCGCTCGCTACACTCCTGGTTGTGAATCGCAAACTTGGCAGAGCTGAGGTTCTGGATGAAGATGAAGACTTTGAATATTTTCACAAACTCGACAGTGCATTGATGATCAGATACCCTGACAATGACCATGCACTCGATAATCACGAGAGGGTGGAGAAAATACGGCTAAGGAAATTCGACAGGTTTGAGGCTGAAAAGAAAATGCAAACCGGCATGAAAGCTCCCAATATAGTAATGAAAGATACGGCCGGCAATTTTGTGTCGCTGAGAGATATCGGCTTCAATGGAAATGATTATGTGGTGATATATTTCTGGGCAGCATGGAATGCCAAATCAAGGCAGGATAACAAAACTCTTGTTTCGCTGTATAATAAGTTCAGAAAATACAAAATAGAGATTTTCGGAGTTTCGCTTGATGAAAACAAAAAGGTGTGGATAGGTGCCATTAAACTTGACAAGTTGCCCTGGATTCAGGGAAGCGACATGCTCGCTTTAAATTCGCCGGTTATGAAAGCATATAATCTGTCCGGCGAATTACCGTTCTATTATATCGTTGACAATAAAAGAGCGATCGTTTATAAAGATAAAGACCTGAACAAGATAATTAAAAAATTAAAGGAATTATACTAAATTAGATAGTTTTGAGTGAATTAGCACCCGGTAAAAAAGTTTATTTTTCATCCGACAGTCATTTCGGTGTCCCATCAAAAGAGAAGAGTCTCGAACGTGAACGCCTGTTTATTAAATGGCTTGACGAAATCAAAGAAGATGCGGCAGAGATCTATCTTATGGGCGACCTGTTTGAGTTTTGGTTTGAATACAAAACCGTAATCCAAAAGGGATATGTTCGCCTGTTTGGGAAACTGGCCGAAATTACGGATTCGGGAGTACCGGTTTATTTTTTTCGAGGTAATCACGATGTGTGGGCTTTCGACTACTTTGAAAAGGAATTAAATATGAAAATATACCCAGACAAACTTATAAAGAAGATTGGCAATAAAACTTTTTTTCTTGGACATGGCGATGGGCTGGGTAAAGGTGATAATGGCTATAAATTTCTGAAGAAGATATTCCGTAACAGATTCAATCAATGGCTTTTCAGATGGATGCATCCTGATATTGGTACTGCTATGGGCCTTTACTGGACAGAGAAATCGCGTGTTGCCAATGTGAACAAAGGTCTTGAAGAGGTCAATCGTGCTGGCATCGAAAGAATTTCAGGTTATTGCAGATCGATGATTGAAAAAGG
>JAOZLR010000413.1 GCA_029934735.1 Bacteroidales bacterium | reverse complement strand
AACTATGGGCAACAAGATGTCTGTTACTGCTTGGTTCTCCAACTCCTATCCAAAGGTTGTTTTGTTGGAATGCCCTTTGATGTTGGGTGTCAAACCCTAGAAATCCTTCATCCATTCTTAATTGAGTTTGACTTCTTAGGTTTTTGTAGATTCCAGCCAGAGTTATATGATGGAATTTTAAAGAATTTTATTTTCTGAATATTGTATCCAAGTGAAATTCAATAAACTCTTTTTTAGGGTGATATTTTGCAGGGAGATTGAACTGATGATTATTCAGGAAACCGAAATATTGAGTATAGTATTCTTTATTAATATTTTTCTTTAAATCACTTGAAATAAGAATCTTATAATCTGTATTTAATCCAATAAGTCCAATATCAAAAGCCTTATCATAAAGAGAAGATAGACAAATCCCATTTTCAGGATTAAGTCGTTCATTTTTGTTTTTTGACCAAGGGATAATGTGACTTGCAACGAGAAGTCCAGGGATATCAATACCTGAAATTGCACATTTTCCTGAATAGTTAGCAATTACAATCTGTCTAAAAACATATTGATTTACTCTGGTTTTTACTTCTCGTGTTTTACTCTTACCAGTTAAATGTTTTATATCTGAAAGCTCATTCGCAAATTTTGTTTCGATTGGATTCTTTTCTAATCCAGCCAAAATTCTTTCACTTTCAAATATTAAATTATCTTTGTTAGCAATAAATTTTATTGGCATTTTTGCTTTCAGATATGCTTCTATTTGATATCTTTGCTCATTGGTAATTTGTTTCATTTGCAACTTTTTTTGTGGTGAATAAATGAGTAAAACAGACAAGTTTCCATTTCATGAAAACAGTAGGGCCTTTAGGCTCTACTCTTTCATGAATAATTCATACAAAGATTTACAGGAAAAGTTATTTCCAAAATATTTTTTTGGCTTTTTAATGAGCCAAAAATATTTCAGAATAACTTTTTGTCCCTTGTGCAAACATCACTATTTTACTTTAAAAAGTTGCATTTACTAATTGAACTTACGATTCCCTAACCACTATTTCAGGTTTTGTATTTTCCCCTTTAATCATTGACATATTAAAACTTCTGGTTTTTTTGTCGTGCACGTCTGTCATTATAATTTCAGTTTTCTTAAATGCCTCATCGTTTCTCTTTCCACCTGTTCAAACTCCGGCAAGTCCTTAATTTGTTCTTTCATAGATTTTTGCCCTTAACTTCATTTTCCAGTTTTTTCATTTCACGGTCAAAGTCGGAAATGTATTTTTCACCTTCTTTTTTGCGGTATTTTTCATATTCCGCTTTAGTTTTATTAATTGCTTTTTGGTGACTTATTTTACCTGCATTTGTTAAAAGATTTTTTTCGCTTACCTTTAAAAAGTCATCTAATTTTTGAACCCAATCTTTCATTTTCATTAACCTGCCATTAGTGGCTTGCAATTCTGCAAAATCCAAATACATTGAAACAATAAGGTTGAGTTGTTTTAATTCATCTTCTGTAAGATAATTTTTTGCAATGCTAATATCTCGCTGAGTAATATAATTACCCGGATAATTGGTGAGTCCCAGGTAAGGTTTTTCAGAGTTAGCCCGGCTGTATATCATTTCAGCTGCTGTTTGACCGTGTATGGCATAGTGCATTTTATTTTGTACGGTTGCAAAAAACAATTTTGTCTGTTCTTCATCTTTATTATAATCAACACTAGTTACATAAATGTCTGTTACTTTTTGATAAAAGTTTCGTTCACTACTGCGAATATCCCTTATTCTCTGTAGCAATTCTTCAAAATACCGGCTTCTTGCCCCCTCTTGTTTTAACCTGTCGTCATCCATTGTAAAACCTTTTACAATGTATTCGTGTATTCGTTTGGTAGCCCAAATTCTAAATTGTGTTCCTTGTGGCGATTTTACTCTATACCCAACAGAAATAATAACATCAAGATTGTAGTATAATGGAGCTTTTTGCTGAAATTCGGAATTTCCGATTTTCTGTGTAGTTTGTTCTTTTTCTAATTCACCTTCTTTATAAATATTGCCAATGTGCTCGTTAATAGTAGATTTTGCCTTACCAAAAAGTTGAGCCATATGCTCCTGTGTTACCCATACGCTATCATCCTGTAAACGAACATCCAATTTAATATTTCCATCAGTTGTTTTATATAGCAGGATATCATGCTCCTTTTTTTGTTCCATATTATTATGTATATATCGCGGTCTTAATGGTTTCTGATTCAATATTCTGTTGAATACTCCATTTGGTTTTAATCTTTCCTGACTTTGGAAGTTCTGTATCTAACAAAATAACAGAGTTTGTTTTTAGCCTTTGTAAATTTTCAATTATACTGGTTTCAATTTTTAATATGTCCAAAATAAAACCAAGCCGTTTAATTACAGCTTGTGAATTAAATTTTATTGCATAATCCAGTAAAACATTAAATTTTATTTTATCACGAGAAATATAAATTGCTCTTGCTATTTCTACAATTCCACCTGAATAATCAGGTTTAAACAAACAATCAATTATTGTTTTTTCAAGGTCAGAACAAACAACTTTGTTAAAATTATCTATCCAAATTTTCTTTGTTCCAAAAAAATGTTTTTCGTTATGATAAATAAATTGAAATGGCACTTCTTTAACTTTAATTGTTGATGGTCTTACTTGTCTTGAAACTACAATTTGTTCTTTTAATGATGGTTGAATAATTAAATTATGAATTTGTAAGGCGGAATAGTAGCCAATGTAATATTTTGCACCTTGTACTAAATATTCAGCTAACAAATGCCAGTCGGGCATAAATGTTTCAGCATTTTGTTCGTACGGAATTACGTAATACAATCCTCTTTTTACTCTCATTAAAAGTCCTCTGCGTGTCATATCACTAAGTAGTTCTCTTAATGCACTATCATTAGATTTTGGCAATGCCTTTTTTGCAAGTTCATAATCAAAACAATGCCTGTCCTGCTCATTAAAGAATGTCA
>JAOZLR010000412.1 GCA_029934735.1 Bacteroidales bacterium | reverse complement strand
TGCCATTTTAATTATCAGATAAGCTATATTTATAAGATCCCTCAGCTCGCAAATATTGGTATTGATGATAGATTTATTATATAGATCTTCCGTTTCGCGATATATTATCTCAAGCCTGTCAAGAGCACGTTTCAACCGAAGGTCGGAACGCACAATACCAACATAACTCGACATAAGCGATTGCAATTCCTTTGTTGTCTGTGTGATGAGTATCATCTCCTCGTTATAAACCAGTCCCTCGGCATACCAGTCCGGCACCTCATCCCTGAATGAAATTGTTTTAACTTTTTTTATAGAATCCATAGCAGCCCGATGTGAAAAGACAGCGGATTCGAGAAGCGAATTTGAGGCAAGCCTGTTTGCTCCATGCAGTCCTGTAGATGCACATTCTCCCGAAGCATAAAGATCCTGTACCGTACTCCTTCCATATTCATCAACCTTAATGCCACCACACTGGTAGTGAGCAGCAGGAACTACAGGTATCATCTCATTGGTTATATCAATACCGATACTAAGGCATTTTGCATAGATGGTAGGAAAGTTTGAAATCAAGTCATTTTTGTCCAAATGGGTGCAATCAAGACAAACATGATCATCACCGCTCAGTTTCATCTCTGTGTCAATGGCTCGTGCAACAATATCGCGGGGTGCAAGCGATTTTCGCTCATCATATTTTTGCATAAACTCCTCTCCGTCACGAGTTCTTAAAACTGCCCCGAAACCACGCATTGCTTCGGTAATTAGAAAAGAGGGACGTTCTGTCGGGTGATACAGCGATGTAGGATGGAATTGAACAAACTCCATATTTTCAATTGTTGCTTTAGCACGGTATGCCATTGCCACTCCATCGCCTGTTGCAATTTCCGGATTGGTAGTAGTAAAATAAACATTTCCGGATCCTCCGGTTGCCAGTAGAGTTACTTTTGAAAGGATAGTAATTATTTCTCCGGTATCAGGGCACAAAACGTAAGCTCCGTAACACTGAATATCGGGCATACCTCTCGAAACACCAACTCCAAGGTGGTGTTGGGTTATCAGGTCGATGGCAAAATGATTTTCAAGAATTTCGATTTTCGGATGCTTGTGAACTTGCTCCAGCAAAGCCCTTTCTACCTCTAATCCGGTGGCATCTTTGTGATGCAACACCCTGTATTCGGAATGTCCTCCCTCCTTTCCAAGGTCAAACTTCCCCGACTTTGTTTTATCAAATTGTGTCCCCCATTCGATAAGCTCCTCAACCCTTTCCGATGATTCAGAAATAGTAATCCTGACAATTTCTTCATTGCAAAGGTCATCACCGGCATCCAATGTATCCTTTATATGTTTTTCGTATGAATCAGGCGAATACATAACTGCAGCAATTCCACCCTGGGCATATTTTGTTGCTGTCTCTTCGGCTTTGTCTTTTGTAACTATACATACATTGCCGTGTGGGGCAACTTTAAGAGCATAGCTAAGTCCTGCGATACCTGAACCAATAACCAGAAAATCGACTTTTTTACGCATTTTTGATTTTTTTACAAAGTAAAGAAATATATCATTCCTTCACATTTAATAATATCCTATTTCTTGATCACCTTTTTTGTTATTGTTATTCCGTTGTATTCAATTTTAAACAAATATACTCCGGGCCTCAAATCCGTCAGATCCATTGTAATGACATTTCCCGTTAAACGGATTGTTTTAAATCTAACAAATTCTCCTGTCAGGTTATAAATTGATACTGTAGCATCATTAGGTGTAGTAGATAAAAATCTGATATCTGACTTTTGGAAAACAGGATTCGGGTAGATAACTATTTCATTTGACCTTAAAAAAGTGTTTTTAATGTCATTAATTAGCAGATTAAAACAAACAGGTTCAGTAGGGATTGATTCTCCTGATGGATTATTATAAACTGCTGTTACATAATAGCAAAAATCACTCTTGTTGGCTATCACTTTATTTCCACCGATAGTATCAATTATCTCATAACCGTAAAATCCTGATACGGGAATGGAATCAATCAAATCTTCGTTTCTAAAAATCTTATAGGCAATTAACCCGGCTGCGTTTGTTGTGTCCGGAGCATCCCAGTTGACATGAAAAACATTCAGCGGGCAGATATATTCCTGATAACCGTCAATATTTTGAGGTGGATTAAACTGAATCAGTTCATCCGAAATACTGAACAATACTCCCATCCCACCGCCGACAAGGCCGTTATCCTCGTCAAAGAAATGGACACTGTTGAATGAGGCGGAGCAACCGGAATTTACAGAATTCCACGTTTCACCTCCGTCCGTTGTCATAAAGAAGTTCTCATAATTACCATCTCCGATTGCGTATCCAATATTTTCAGATGGGAATGAAAGGGATTGGAATTTAATATAATTTGATGTATTCACCGTTGTTTGTTCCCACGTGTCTCCCCCATCTGTTGATTTAAGAATAGTGGTATTCCTGCAAGCGATGAAAGCGGTATTTTCATTGGTAAAAACAATACTGCTTGCCCCACTATAGTTTCCCAGTTCGTCAATCTCCCATGTTTGGCCACCATCAACTGATTTTCCGATAAAAGCTCCAATTCCTACGGCCTCGCCGGTTACAAAAACCTCGTTTACAGTTTTATACCAAATATCCGATATCCCGGGCAAATTAATGCTCCAGGGAATTTCCTGCCAGTTTTCTCCTCCGTCTGTTGTTCGCAAAATGGGTCCTTCGCCGGCTATCAATCCGTTATTAGTGTCAAAAAAATTCATAACATAAGGACTTAGTTCAATTTCGGTAAAGTCTGTTTCTGTCCAGGTTTCACCTCCGTCGTCAGTCTTTGCAATGGTGATACCTATACCTTTGTTACAAAAAAAGCCGGTATTCTCATCTATAAAACAGAATGCTCCGTTGCTGTTCATCAAAGTAGCCACTCTCGACCAGGTCTCTCCTCCGTTGTCCGTTCTGTTTAATCCCGAAGAAGCCACACCACCTCCATAATTAATAGAAAGAGCAAATCC
>JAOZLR010000072.1 GCA_029934735.1 Bacteroidales bacterium | reverse complement strand
GTTGAGGCCTATACTGATGACCCAAATGTTGGTAATACCTCTATATCTATAAAATCATATCTTGAAGATTTTTATAACAATCCTCCGGCAGGTTTTACGCCTCAGAGTTTTGTGCTTATCGTAGGTGATGTTGCCCAGATTCCTGCTTTTAACGGTACTCAAGGCGGTTATGTTACCGACTTAAAATTTTGCGAATATACCGGAGATACGTATCCTGAGTGTTATTATGGCAGATTCTCGGCAAATAATCTTGCTCAGTTACAACCCCAGATTGACAAAACTCTGGAGTACGAACAGTATCTTTTTCCTGATCCATCATTCTTAGATGAGGTTGTTATGGTTGCAGGTGCTGATGCATCTCACCAGTTGACCTGGGGTAACGGTCAGATAAATTATGGAACTGAGAACTATTTTAATGAGGCTCATGGTATATATTCTCATACTTATCTTCAGCCTGAACCGGGAGGAGCTAATTATTCACAGGAGATTCAGCAAAATGTAAGCGATGGTGTTGCTTATGCAAACTATACAGCACATTGTAGCCCTAATGGATGGGCAGATCCTGGCTTTGGAATAGGAGATATCTCCGGATTGACAAATGCTCACAAATATTGCCTGATGATTGGAAACTGCTGTTCATCTGTAGAATTTCAGGGTACTTGTTTTGGTGAGGAGATATTACGTGCTGAGGATAAAGGTGCTTTAGGATATATTGGTGGTTCAGCCAGTACTTATTGGGATGAAGATTACTGGTGGGGTGTTGGCTATGAAAATGTTTCTGCTAACCCTCAGTATAATCCTGATCATCTTGGTGCTTATGATGGCATTTTCCATGATAATGGCGAACTTCTTGACCAATGGTATGTTACGCAAGGGCAGATGCCTTCAGCAGGTAACCTTGCAGTTACACAAGCCGGTGGAGCAGAGATATATTACTGGGAAATTTACCACTTAATGGGAGACCCATCGTTGATGGTTTATTTTTCTCAACCTCCTGCTGCTACTGCAAACTATCAGTCTTTAATGCCCCTTGGTTCATTATCATTTACAGTTAATACTGATCCTTATGCACTGGTTGCAATTTCAAAGGATGGAGTCCTGCACGGTGCTACAGTTGCTGATGAAACTGGAACTGCGGAAGTAACTATGTTTGACCCTATTTCTGTTCCCGGAATAGCTGATGTTATTATTACCGGACAAAATCTGGAACCTCATATTGGAACCGTTGTAGTACAATCTCCAACAACCGCATACGTGCTTTTTGAAGAGATGGTAATTGATGATAGTAACGGTAATAGCAATGGCCTTGTGGATTTTTCAGAATACATTCTTCTTGATGTAACTCTCCAGAATCTTGGAACAGTTACAGGAACTAATCTGGTTGCCACTTTGTCAACAACTGATGAATATATTACAGTTGATACAGATACTCATAACTGGCCTGATATAACTTCAAACAATTCGGTTGAGCAAACCGGAGCTTTTGCTTTTACTGTAAGTGATATTGTCCCTGATCAGCATGTTGTTCAGTTCAATATTGATGTTACTGACGGAACAGATGTCTGGAGTTCTACATTCAATGTTACGTTGAATTCTCCTGTTCTTATTGTTGGTAATTTTTATATTGACGATTCCTATGGAAATGGCAATGGAAGACTTGATCCGGGTGAAACTGCCGATATTGTTATTAGTAATACAAATGACGGTGGATGTGATGCTATGAGTTCTATTGCCACAGCTATTACAAATAGTGGAATACTGACTCTTAATAACACATCTTTTGATCTGGAAACAATTGTAGCTGGCGAAACAAAACAATCAGTTTTTAATGTAACTGTTGATGGTACAGCTCAAATAGGTGATGTTGCTGATATTAATTATTCTCTTGAATCTGCACCATATAGTGCAACTTCGGTTATTTCACTTTCAATCGGATTACTTATTGAGGATTTTGAAACTGGTGATTTTACTGCTTATGAATGGTACTTTGATGGTGCTGAAGACTGGGTAATAGATGATGCTAATTATTATGAAGGTATTTATAGTGCAAAATCAGGAAGTATTGTTGATGAGGAGGTTTCATCACTTATTATTTCCGTTAATGTTACAACTGATGATGAGATATCATTCTTTAGGAAAGTTTCTTCCGAATCCAGTTATGATTTCCTCAGATTCTACATTGACGATGTTCAGAAAGATGAATGGGCCGGTGAAGAGGAATGGGCAGAGGCTACTTATCCTGTAACTGCCGGTGAACACACCTTTAAATGGTCATACGAGAAGGATTATTCCGTATCAAATGGTGATGATTGTGCATGGGTAGATTATATCCAATTCCCCTCTTTTGCAGGCGCTGCTCCTCTTGCTGTTGCTGCATCAGCTAACCCTGCTGAAATTTGTACAGGTGAAAGCTCACAGCTTAATGCTTTTGCTACGGGAGGTTCGGGAAGCTACACTTATTTATGGTCACCTACAGATAACTTGAGTGATCCTAATATCCAAAATCCTGTTGCTACACCTGAAGAAACAACATTATACTCAGTTGTTATTAATGACGGTACAGATGAGGTAACAGCTGAAATTACTATTACTGTAAATCTTATACCTGAAACTCCGGTTATTACTCAGCAGGAAACTATGCTTGTTTCAAGTGCAGAAGCAGGTAACCAATGGTATGATTCCAATGGCGCCATCGATGGTGCAACCGGACAAACATATACACCATTATTAACTGACGATTATTATGTTATTGTTACAAGTGAGTTCGGATGTGAATCAGAGCAGTCAAATATTTACCATTTTATATATACAGGCTTGATTGAGTTATCAAGTAATAAAAATGTAAATATTTATCCAAATCCTTTCCTGAATCAGTTTACAATTGATTATTCGATAAAGACTGTTTCGAAAGTGACAATAACGGTTTATGATATATATGGAAGGCAGGTTGCTGTTGTTGAAAGTGATAATGATGAGATTGCCGGAAACCACAGAGTTGTTTTCAATACTGAGAAGTTTAATTCTGGTGTTTATTTCTGCAGGATCGAAACAAGTGATTATACTGTTATAAAACGAATAGTTCAATCGAAATAAGAAAATACTGAATTCCTCATATTTATTATGGGGAATTTTATTATTATTATAACATACCCCATTTAATAATTCAAAAAAAATGAAAAGATTAATTGTAGCAATTGTTTTGCTAATGACCACTGGTTTGTTTGCCGGAAATGGTTATGATGCAATATTTGAAAAGCCGGCTGATGGAATTTATCAGATAGATTTCACACTTGGCAATTATGATCTTACAGAGGTAACCTATGATGGTACAACCTATTCTGAAATTGTTTTTGACGGAACTGTTTTTACAAATCTGAAAGGATTTGCAGAGCTTCCATATATCAGTGCGTCATTGATGTTGCCGGCTGATAAGAATGTAACTTTAAAAGTAATTCCCGGTGATTTTCAGGATTATAACCTTAATAATCCATTATTGCCATCAAGAGGTACTATTTACAGGGATCAGGATCCTTCTGCCATTCCTTACGAAATCAGTCCTTCTTCACTTAGAGATAACTGGTATCCTCAAAATATAGCCAGGAATACTACCCCTTTTATCATTAAAGATATAAGGGGAACCTCGGTTTATGTTTATCCTTTCAGATATAATGCTGTAAAAAATGTTATAAGAGTTTACTCCTCAGTTACCATACAGTTAATTGAGAATGAAACTACTCCTGTAAACCCTATTACTAAAAAATCTACTACCGTTTTGAAGGAGATGGACGGGATTTATAACTCATTGTTTATTAATTATTCTGAGAACAAGGACGACCTTACCATAGGAGAATATGGAGACATATTGGTAATTTGTACTGATAGAGATGAGGATGCTATCCAGCCATTTATTGATTGGAAAATGGAAAAAGGATATAATGTTTCTATGGAAATTGTATCTACAGGAACAAATGTTAAAACAATAGTTCAGGATGTCTACAATGCAAATAATAATTTGCTATATGTACAACTTGTCGGTGACTGGGCAGATATAAAATGTGATGTCCTTGGTGGAGGAGCCCCAATGGATCCGCAACTTGGTTGTGTAGTTGGTAGTGATGAGGTTGCCGATATCACAATAGGAAGAATTTCTTCAAATTCTCCTTCTGATGTAACGGTTCAGATAAATAAAATTATTAATTATGAGAAGAATCCTGAAGCTGGAGCCAGTTGGTATAGTTCAGCTATTGGGATTGCGTCTAACCAGGGCCCTGGTGATGACGGGGAGCTGGATAAAGATCATATTCAGGTAATTTGGGATGATAAACTTGATCCTCTTACTTATGATGCATTTAGTCCGATATATGACCCTACAGCATCATCTACAATGGTTACAACTGCTGTTAATTCAGGAGCTTCTATAATAAATTATACAGGACACGGTTCTCCAACATCATGGGGTACTACAGGGTTTAGTAATAGTAATGTTTCCAGCCTTACAAATGGCGATAAGTTACCCTGGATTGTTTCTGTTGCCTGCAATAATGGAAATTTTCAGGATCCTGGAGATTGTTTCGGTGAAGCCTGGGTTAAGAAGCAAGACGGTGGTGCGGTGATGTTTCTTGGTGCTACGATTAGTCAGCCCTGGCAACCTCCTATGAGGGGTCAAGACTATTTTATGGATGTTTTAATCGGTGGTTATGATTATTCTGCTCATCCCGGGCAAAACGGAATTTCTACAAGTGAGCAAAGAACAACTCTTGGTGCAATTGTTTTTAATGGTCTTGCCTTAATGACCGCTGAATCAGGAACCTCAGATGATTGGGAAACAGCCAAAACATGGATTACATTTGGCGACCCGTCAATGCAACCACGCTCATCTGCTCCCGGTGCAGTTACACTTTCAAATGAAGTTGTTATGGCAGGTATTCCTTATACTACAACAGTTAGCGGTCCTAATGGGCCTTTTGAAGGTGCGATGGTTTGTCTTTCAAATGGTACAGATTTTTATAGCGGTATTACTGATGCCGGTGGAAGTGTAACAATTGATCATTCTTTGGTTCCGGGAGATGCTAAACTGGTTTTAACCGGATTTAATCTGGAAACTATTTATGATGATATAACAGTTGCCTCTTCAAATACTGCATGGATTGTTGCAGGAGAATGTGTAGTTGATGACTCAAATGGAAATAATAACGGACAGGCTGATTATGGAGAAGATGTTAAGCTTAATGTTTCTGCTTCAAATGTAGGAACTGTTGACGCATCTGGTATTAATGGTGTTATTTCAACATCCGATCCTTATATTACAATTACTGATAATTCATTTTCTTATGGTGATATTGCAGGGGGACAAACTGTTTCTGGTGATGATGCATTTGCAATTACTGTAGCCGATGATGCTCCCGATAATTATAGTGCAATGATTGATATTGATTTTACTGATGGAAATAAAGATTCATGGGTATCAACATTTTCAATTATGCTTCATGCTCCTGTTATGGAGATGGGTGATTATACAATTGATGACGCTTCAGGTAATGGAAATGGCAAATTAGATCCGGGAGAAACAGTTGAAATCACAATCCCCGTATTAAATAGTGGCTCATCTGATGCTTATTCTGTTGTGGGAGAGCTTATTTGTGGTGATGTCTATATCACAATTACAGATGCTTCTCAGAATTACGGTGATATAAATGCAAACGGGGAAGCACAGGCTGTCTATACAGTTATTACTGAAGAGGCAACACCGGTTGGGCATCCAGTAACCTTTAATTTTGAAATGAATGCTAATATGAGTATTTCAGCTCAGGATTCGTTTGTTGAAGTTGTAGGTCAGATACCTGTCGTTGTTATTGACCTGGATCCAAATGTAAGTTCAGGTACTGTTATGGTTGATGCTATGGCAGATAATGGGGTAGCTGCCGAGTATTTAACTGATCTCCCGGCTGACTTAAGCCTCTATTCTTCAGTTTTTTTATGTCTTGGAATTTATTCTGACAATCATATTCTGTCGGATGGTGAAGGTCAGGCTCTTGCTGATTTTCTCAATGCCGGTGGTAATCTTTATATGGAAGGTGGCGACACCTGGTATTATGATTCTCAAACGGCTGTCCATCCAATGTTTAATATAGATCCACAATCTGATGGTTCCAGTGATTTATCAACTATTGCTGGACAGACAGGGACTTTCACAGAAGGAATGTCCTTTAGCTATTCAGGAGAAAATAGCTATATAGACCATTTGGGTGCAAGTTCAACGGCATTTATTATCTTTGAAAATCAGAATCCTGAATACGGAACCGGCGTTGCCTATGATGAGGGTTCGTATAAGACAATAGGATGTTCACACGAGTTTGGTGGCCTTGATGATGGAACATCACCCTCAACTAAGGTTGAATTGATGAACGAATATCTCGTATTTTTTGGAATAGGTGGTTCTGAACTTCAGGCTTACTTTTCAGCTGATAATCCTGACGTTTGTGAAGGTAGCTCCGTTTCATTTTCGGATATGTCAACAGGAGGAGCAAATTCCTGGAGTTGGGAATTCCCTGGTGGATATCCGGCTACTTCAATAGAACAAAATCCTGTTGTTGTTTACAACACAATGGGTACTTACAATGTTACATTAACAGTGTCTGATGGTACAAATTCGAATACATATACCAAGGATGATTACATTGCTGTTATTACTTCACCGGATGCTCCTGCAACTCCACAGGGCGATAATGAAGTTTGTACAAATCTTGTCCCGACTTCTGAATACACAACAACCGGTGCAATAAATGCCGATTCTTATTTATGGTCTATTGATCCGGCAGATGCAGGAACAATCTCAGGAACAGGAAATGCAGGAGCAGTTGAGTGGACTGATAGCTGGGAAGGCACTGCAACAATTACTGTTAAAGCAGTGAATACTTGCGGTGGGAGTGAATTCTCCGAAGGATTTGATGTTATGTGTTCAATATGTACCGGACTTGACGAAAATATTTTAGATGAGGTTTCGGTTTATCCTAATCCTACCAGTGGACTCTTTACAGTTGAGTTGAATAGTAATGACAATAATGTTTCAATTCAGGTAGTGAATACCCTGAGTTCCATTGTATATGAAAAATCAGGAATTGAAATCAATGGCAATTTCAAAACAACTATTGATCTTAGTAATTTTAATAACGGGGTTTATTTCCTGGTTATAAAGAGTAATAGTGGGAGAATTGTAAAAAGAATTATAGTCCAATAGATTGTCGGAAGATTGGATTTTAAAAAAGCCTTCCTTAGGGAGGGCTTTTTTATTTTCTTAACTCAAAGTTTTTTCCAAGATAAACCCTTCTTACATGTTCGTCTTCGGCAAGTTCTTCAGCAGTGCCTGCTTTCAGGATAGAACCTTCAAAGAGCAGGTAAGCTCTATCTGTGATTGTAAGTGTTTCGTGAACGTTGTGGTCGGTAATAAGCACACCAATATTTCTCTTTTTTAATTTTGATACAATAGCTTGAATGTCTTCAACGGCAATAGGATCAACACCTGCAAAAGGTTCGTCAAGCAGGATAAATTTCGGGTCAACAGCCAAAGCCCTTGCTATTTCTGTTCTTCTCCTTTCCCCTCCCGAAAGCTGAATCCCCATACTCTTTCGTACATGCGAAAGCCCAAATTCGCTAATGAGTGACTCTAAACGGTCTTTCTGCTCAACTTTTGAAAGATTTGTAAATTCCAGCACTGCTTTTATATTATCTTCAACCGAAAGTTGTCTAAAAACGGAAGCCTCCTGCGGTAGATACCCAATGCCTTTCTGGGCGCGTTTGTACATCGGCTCTTTGGTAATGTCAATATCCTCGAGAAAAATTTTTCCTGAAAGGGGTTTGATCAAACCAACAATCATATAAAATGTGGTTGTCTTCCCAGCTCCGTTAGGACCAAGCAAGCCGACTATTTCTCCCTGACTGACATTAACGGAAACACCTTTAACAACAGTCCGGTGACGATATTTTTTTACTAGTTTCTCAGTTTTGAGGATCATACTATTATTTTATGCAAACGTACACAAAAAATCAAAATGTAAAGTTAATTGAGATAAATACACCAAATTTATTTGCATCCACATTATCAAGATGTGTCAATCGCCAAATGGCATCAATCCTTATTACTTTGAAAATATTTTCAATACCTGCACCAGCTTCCATATAAGGCTTGTCGAGAGTATGGGTGTTTTGTGGAAGTTTATTATATGCCTTATTTTTATCAGATAAAGAACCTATAACACCCCTGAAAGTTATTACTTCACGCCATTTTAATTTTCGTACCAGGGGTATTCTGTTAAAAAAAAGGCCATCAAAATGATGTGAATACGACAAGCTTACATATTGGTCGCTGATAAACTCAAAATAGTTCATCAGGTTATAGGAATATACATCATAAAGAAATGTTTCATTACCGGGATGAAGTCTGAGCAAAGGCCAGGGTGTAGTTCCCCATACTTTCCCTGTTTCAAGTATGTATTTCGACCATCCGATATTAAAAACATTAAACCAGTGCCTGATACCTAATCTTAATCTATGGTATCCATAACTGCTGTTGAACATATCAGGAACCCCAAGTCCGTATTGAATACCTATTACAGGGAATTTTGAACCCAGACTTGCACGTTTAAAGGTCCCTGTTATGAAGTTTTCCTGAAAAGAAATTCGTGTGTCAAGCCTGAATTCGCTTGTTGTAATATTATTCAAACTTACCTCATCACCGTCTTTGTTAAACACCACAACCTGTTCTTCTCCAATGGGTATTATTTCCTTATATGTATAATTAAATGTATTTATTAACCCATTATACCATTCATGCTCATAACTAAAAGTAAACTCTTTCGTCATTGACATCTTATTGGCAGGTTCCCTTCTGAAAAGTGAGGAAATCAGAAGATCTTCCTGTAGCGCCAGAGGACTGGCACCCAGTTGCTCTATGTCATATTTGTAATTTCCGGATAACGCCCGTCTTGGGTTTTTATTTATCACATATAGAAAGCCACCGCCATATTTTATTTGTTCGTCTTCTAGACCGTAAGCTGCAAATCCGTTCAGTCTGACATGCTTGTTAAACTCTTTTGTTGTTCTGGCCCCCAATTTAAACCGAGTTCCTTCAATAGGGTTAAAAGAAACCAGGGACATGTACGGACCTACTTCAAATTTATTTAGTTTGTAATAACCTGTAAATATGGTTTTCGCAATATCAACCCATGTTTTAAAAACCGGCAGATTTGTCAGAGTGTCAACCATATAATAAATGGTCTTTTCATTTTTCGATAGTGTATCGGGTCTGCTCTCTTCCCAGAATTCATCAGATTTGTCTTGCGCATCATCAGTAATAATTACATTTACAGGTTGAGTGTAAAATTTTTTACCTTTTGGCTTGTTAAAGATAAAATTGCTATAGAAAGTGGTTTTTCGCCCAAAGAACCCAAGTATTGTTTTTGTGTTTTCATACAGGTTAATATCAGCAAACAACTCATCTTTAACCACTATCCAATGTTTGTTGTCAATCAGTTCATACTCCTTTTTAAAAATCGCATCATTAAGAAAGTTAATATTAGCATCTTTGGCAAGGCGAATCTCAAACGATTTTATAGCCCATGTCGTATCGTTTACAAAAAAGTGGCCGGTGAACGTTAGTTCCTGCTTCCTTTTGGGTTTAAACATAATTTTATAACACCATTTATTACCTATAAAAGAGCTGTCGATAAGGTAATATTTGTAAAATCCAAAACCTGAGTTTGCTATCGGGCTAACAAAGTTTTTTGAAAC
>JAOZLR010000411.1 GCA_029934735.1 Bacteroidales bacterium | reverse complement strand
ATGTTTTCAATATTAATTTCTATAATGTACATTCCCTGCCGGAGCATTGAAACATTAATTGTATGTATTATTACTTTTTACCCCCGCGCTAAAGCACGAGGCTATTGAATATCAATTATATACATCTGCTGAGTAGTAACTTTAATTTTACTATTTGATGTAAATTCTTCAAAATACAGAAAATAAAACCCAATTATCTTTTCTAACTCTGAAATTATCAAACCTCATTATTTAGAATGAAAATAAATTGTATTACTTCCTTCTGCGCTTTTCGCCTGAATTACTGATACTTGACTAATCTTTATTACAAACTACTAAAAAATAATTACTACTATGTATTGCATAGTATTATATTTTTATTATTTTTGCCGGATGAATATAGAAAAAACAACTGCTCAGATGCGGAAAGGTGTACTTGAATATTGCATTCTTTCCGTGATTTTGGAAAAAGAGGTTTATGCTTCCGACATTCTGCAGAACCTGAAGGAGGCAAAGCTGATTGTAGTGGAGGGTACGCTTTATCCATTACTAACCAGGCTAAAAAATGATGGTCTGCTCAGCTACAGATGGGAGGAATCGAAATCAGGTCCACCACGAAAATATTACCAGATTACTGACGATGGTACTGCATTTTTATGGCAGCTCGACAAAAGCTGGCTTGACCTTGTGGAGGCAGTATCACAATTATCAACAAAAAATAACATTCAAAAAGATATAAAATAAAAAACCATGAAAAAGACATTCACAGTTAATATCAGCGGTATCGTATTCAACATTGATGAGGATGCATATTCCGTTTTAAATGACTATTTGCAAAGTATTAAAAAGCATTTTGCCAATACTGAGGGTCGGGATGAAATAATATCTGACATTGAGAGCCGTATAGCAGAAATACTGACGGAAAGTATTACTGATACAAAAGAGGTTATCTCAATTGAAGATATTGAAAAAGTAATCAAAGCGATTGGCCTGCCAGATGAATTTGAAATTGATGAAGAAGAGCCAACTGCAAAGCAAAGGTCAGCAGGCCGTAGCGGCAAAGACACAAAACGCCTATACCGTGATCCTGATAACACAATGATTTCGGGTGTTTGTGGTGGACTTGGTGCCTATTTTCATACTGATCCGGTTTGGTTCAGGCTTGCATTTGTGATTCTTGCACTTGCGGGAGTAGGAACAGGAATAGTGATTTATATTGTTCTTTGGGTTGTGATACCACTTGCAAGTACAACCGCTGAGAAGTTAGAGATGCGGGGAGAAAGAGTTGACCTCTCAAATATTGAAAAATCTATCAGGCAAGAGATTGATAACCTGAAAGATAAATTTAATGATTTTACAAAAGAGGCAAAGAATACATATAAAAAAAAAAGCAAGGAACACAGAAATGAAGTAAATAATATCGGTACGGTGCTACTCCGGATTCTTGAAGTATTTGGGAAAATAGTACTTATATTTTTCGGAATTGTACTGTTGCTTATTGGTGTTTCGCTGGTTGCTGCATTTGCTGTTGCAATATTCGGGATTGGTGATTTCTTCATTTTTCCCGGGCCAAAAGATTTCCATATAATACCCTATAATGAAATTGCATTACTTCTGTTTGGTAATTCAGACAGGGGAGCATTTTTACTGACAGGCATTATGCTGTTTCTTGGAATTCCGATGTTGATGATGATTTACGGTGGTTCAAGATTGGTCTTCAGATTTCCTAAAATAAGGTATATTGGTGTTGTGTCGCTGGCGCTGTGGATTGCAGGCCTGATAATAACAGCTTTTTACGGGACTTATCTCGTAAGAGAGTTTCAGTTTGATTCAAAGATAAAGAAGACTGTAGCACTTAATGTGCCGGAAGGAAAACCGCTTTATCTCAAACTTGTTGAAGATGAAGAATCAAAGCGCATATACCGTTATGCCAAGTATATCAGTATAGATAATGAAAGTATTTATCTGATGAATGACAAAAAGGGTGGATTTTATGGAGAGCCGGGTCTTACTATCAAAAAGAGCAAGGATTCGACAATGAAAATGAAATTTTCATATTACGCATTGGGAAGAAATGATTTCATTGCAAAAGAGAGAGCAGAGAATATTGTTTATAATTATAACATTAATGATACTTTGATATTATTCAACAGGTTTTTTGAAATAAAGAATGAGAAACTCTGGCGGGGTCAATATGTCTGGATTACACTCGAAATTCCAGAAGGCAGACAAGTTGATATAGGTGAGGATATGTCCGAAATTCTTAGAAATAGCTGGTACCATTCAAGATACACATTGTCTGGAAATACTTATGAAATGAATGATATTGGAAAGCTGGAGAGGGTGGAAGAGAGTATAGATCGTGTGGAAGCGTTTTCAGATTAGCAGAGCAAATTAAAATAGCAAAATAGCAGTGGAGCATGCTCCACTGCTATTTTGCTATTCTGCAAGCTGCTTTTTCTCTGCTGCAGAAAAAACATAAAACCAAACATAAAATTTCAGTAACTTCGCCTCCATAATTTAGCTGAAGGTAATTGAAAGAAATCAATCAAATAGTAATAATTGGCTCAGGCAATGTGGCGACTCATTTTGCCCTTGCATTGAAGGAAGCGGGAAAGGAAATTTTGCAGGTTTACAGCCGGACTGAAGCGAATGCAAAAGCCCTGGCTGAAAAAGTAGGAGCAGATTTTACAAACGATCCTGAGGATTTAGTTAGCATTGCAGACCTTTACATCATCGCAGTTAGTGATGATGCTTTGATACAGGTTGCAGAAGGGCTAAATTTTAATAATAACCTTGTTGTGCACACTTCCGGTTCTGCCCCGATTGATGTTTTGAAGGATTTTAGTTCAAACTACGGTGTGTTTTACCCTTTGCAGACATTTTCCAAATTGAGGGAAGTTGATTTTAGTGAAATTCCTGTTTGTATCGAAGCCAACAATATTGAAAATGTGGAGAAATTGAAAAGCCTTGCACTTTCATTAACAGACAAAATATATTTTATTGATTCTGAA
>JAOZLR010000410.1 GCA_029934735.1 Bacteroidales bacterium | reverse complement strand
TTTATCGCAAATAAATTTAGTATTAAACTTTTAAAACAAAATGAAGATGAAAAAAAATTACTTTTTAATTAGTGGAGTATTAACTATGGTTTTGTCATTTTTTATAATGACTACCAATGTAAACGGCCAACTCTATATAAATGAGTTTATGGCCAGTAACGATTCAGCCCTGGCGGGCCCTCAGGGTGATTATCCTGACTGGATCGAAATTTATAATGCAGGTAGCGAAGCTGTTATGCTTGGTGGCTATTTTATGTCTGATGACCTTGTAGACCCTGAGGCAATGTATGAGATTCCAAGTACCTATCCTGACTCGGTTACTGTTCCGGCAGGTGGTTTTATCCTTTTTTATGCTAACAAAGGAGAGGAGTCAAGTGTTTTAAACCTAAATTTCAAACTTGGTGGTGGCGGCGAACAAGTTGGTTTATGGAACCCTGCTGAAGAGGTTATCGACTCATTGACTTATGGTGAACAAACAGAGGATATCTCTTTTGGTCGTTTTCCTGACGGATCAGATACCTGGTTTTTAATGGAGAATTATACACCGGGGGCAACAAATAACTATGTAGGTATTGCAAAAAATGAAATTAATGCTTCATTAATGCAAAACTTCCCAAATCCGTTTGTTGGTGAAACAAATATTAACTTCTCACTGGATAATGCAGATCAGGTTAATATTACTGTTTATGATTTAACAGGTGCCGAAGTTTCTGTTATCACAAATGACAGATACACAACTGGAAACCATTCGGTAAAATGGAATGCTTCCGGTTTGAATGCAGGTTATTATTTCTACAGACTCACAACCTCAACAGGTTCAGTTGTCAGAAAAGCAACTATTATTAAATAAGAAAGATACAGTTATATTATATTTTAGAGGCACGTGGTTTTGGGATCACGTGCCTTTTTGTATTTCCAAAATACCTTTCATAATAATCGAAGTAGCTCCGGTCTTATCCTCAACATAATTCCGGCAAACTTCACTTGTTACATTATAATATTGGCTATCCGATAATAATTTTTCAGTTATTTCGTGTAATTGAGTTGCATTGGAAACGGGGAAAGCCCCTTTGAGACTTGCCAAATCTTTTGCTTCCTGAAATTTGTCATATTCCGGGCCGAAGATAACAGGTTTCCCGAAAGTGGCTGCCTCAAGAATATTATGGATGCCTTTTCCAAAACCTCCGCCGATATAGGCAATGTGGCAATACTGATAAAGGCCTGATAAGAAACCCATCCCGTCAATAATCAGCAGATTTGCATCACTGATATTATTTTCTGTGGCTTCGGAATACCTGACTGTTTTAAAACCTGAAAACAGTTTTGCTATTGAGTCTATCCTCTCCTTTTGAATCTCATGTGGAGCAATAATGAATTTCATCTTTCCTTTAAAGTTACTTGCTAGTTGGTAAATCAGCTCCTCATCCTGTGGCCAGGTGCTTCCCGCAAGAAAGAGGTTTTCATCTCCTGCAAACTTCTCAACCAAAGGGAATGATTTTGCATTTTTGGCAATTGCCATTACCCTGTCGAAACGGGTATCTCCGCTTACCGTAACATTGTCAATACCGATGGAATTTAAAAGCTCCTTTGACTTTTTATTCTGCACAAAAAACAGAGTAATATTGTTAAGCATCTTTCTGAACCACCCGCCATACCATTTGAAAAAATGCTGCTCTTTTCTGAATATAGCTGAAATGACAATTGTTGGAATATTTCTGCTGTGGAGCGCTTTCAGATAGTTGAACCAAAACTCATATTTAATAAAAACAGCGATTTCGGGATTTACGGTTTCGATAAACTTCTTTGCATTCCTTTTAGTATCCAAAGGGAGATAAAAGATGTAGTCAGCTCCTTCATAGTTTTTTCTGATTTCATATCCCGAAGGTGAGAAAAAGGTGAGAAGGATTTTATGTTCAGGAAATTTTTGCCTGAAGGCTTCTATCACAGGCCTGCCCTGTTCAAACTCGCCAAGGGAAGCAGCATGGAACCAGGCAATTTTTGAATCAGAGTCAATGGTTTTTTTGATTTTGTTAAAAATGTTTTTCCTTCCTTTGATCCAGAGTTTTGCCTTATGATTAAAAAGGGATGCTATCCTGATAATAAATGAATAGCTGTAAATTGCTATTTGATAAAGGAGTGACATCATTCTAATAATAGTACTCTAAATTTGCCGCTTCCTGCTTCCCAATGGGGATTATCCAGGCAAGTTTAATTCCGTTCAGCATATCCATACGGTTTTGAATTGGATCAGGCTCTCTTGTATCAAAATTGACCTTTCTTTTAGGGCTTGTAAATCCTTGAACAAACTCAAATCCGGCATAAAAATTTAGCAATTTCGTTTTGCCGATATAGACATATCCGATAAACTCACTTATTGAAAAACCACCTGTCAGCCTGTCGTAACCATACTCATAATCACCATCTATTTGCGAGGCAATGTTATCAATATTTTCTATTCTGATTCTGTGTTGCAAATACCCGACACTTCCCATTATCACAATTCCCGAGTTACGATTCGACTTACTGACAGGGAAAAGTTTTCCGAACTTAAAAGAGGCATGAAATCCCCTTTCACTAGTAGTGTAATTAGCAAAAGTACCTGCGTCGTCAATTATCTGCCCTCCATCTATCTTAATGTTTGCCATAAGCTGGTCTTCATTCTTAATATCACCGCCGAAAATATAGTTGTATTCAATTCCGAAAATCCAGTTTTTATGTGTCTTCCATTGAAAGCCTCCTCCGACACCTGAGCTGATACCGTATCTGTCAACAAGGTCACCACCCGGAAATTGCAGTGTATAATTAAAATATAACATTGGGATGCTAAACACCGTGTCTGACTTCTCATTCTGACCTAAGCTTACTATTGACAAACAAACAGTAATGTATAATAATATGATTTTTTTCATTTCCAAAAATTGAAATTTAAACCTGCCTAAAATCAGGGCAAATATACTGCTTCTTAATGAATTTGCAAGTAAATTCCTTCTGGAAACAGTTAATGCT
>JAOZLR010000409.1 GCA_029934735.1 Bacteroidales bacterium | reverse complement strand
ACGGCATTCAAGCACAGGAATTATTCAGAAGCTATCAGGGAACTAAAAACCACTACTGAAATTGAACCGGAATATGTAGATGCCTATTTTGTGCTTGGACTGATATATATTCAGGATAGTCGTATGAATCTGAAAGAGGCAAAGGCCAACTTTTTAAGTGTGGTTGAAATATGTCCCACTTATGATGTTTATGCCTATTACCATCTCGCGAGGATTTATTATGGCGCAGACGATTATGATAAGGCTTATGATGCTATCTCCATTTTTCTGGATGATGTGGATAAGATAAAAACAGATGAGGATTACAATGAAGCTGTAGGAATCCAGGAGTTCTCAAAGTTTTACAGCGAGATGCTTAACCATCCAGTACCTTTCGATCCTAAGCCTGTGTCCGGAATATCAACCTCAAGTGATGAATACCTGCCGATAATCTCTCCTGACAATGAATTTGCTCTGTTTACGAGACGTATAAAAATTCCAACCTCCCGCGATGATATTGTGAGGCGTACAACCAATAAAGAGAAGTTTATGTATTCAATCAGGGATGAAGGTGTGTTTGACAGGGGTCGCGAGATGCCATTTCCATTTAATATGAATGATAATGAAGGCGGTGCATCGCTTACAATTGATAATAAGCGACTGTTTTATACACTTTGTAAATTTACAGATGATAAAAAATATTATAATTGTGATATTTGTACATCTGTATTTGAAGACCATAAGTGGTCGGAAATTGTTAGTGTCAGTGATAAGGTGAATCGTGAGAATTCCTGGGAATCGCAGCCGACCATTACTTCTGACGGAAAAGTGCTTTATTTTGTTAGTGATAGGGAAGGTGGTTATGGTGGTTATGATATTTACAAGACAGTTAAGGTGGATTCCTGTAACTGGTGTTCGCCTGAAAACCTCGGGCCTGAAATTAATACACCTGGAAATGAAAAATCACCTTTTATTCATACCGATAGTCAGACACTCTACTTTTCATCCGACGGGCTTATGGGTCTTGGAGGCTATGATATATTTTTTACCAAACTTAAGCCTGATGGTGAGTGGGTGAAGCCGAAAAATATTGGTTATCCAATTAACTCCGAGGACGATGAGGTGGGGTTTTTTGCAAGCACAGATGGTAAAACCGGCTATTTTGCTTCCAACAAGTACAATGGATTTGGCGGATGGGATCTTTATTCATTTGAGCTTTATCATGAAGCGCGTCCCGAAAAAGTACTGTTTCTAAAAGGTAAAGTTGAGAGTGATAGTGCAGGCAACCTGCGAGATGCACTGATTGAAGTAAAAAATGTGGAGACAAAGAAAATTACTGAAATCAAAGTTGACTCGACCAGTGGTGAATATGTATCAGCATTGCTGTTTAAGAGTGATTTTATAATGACTGTCAAGAAGAAGGGCTATGTGCAGGAGTCAAAATATATATCGAAGATGAGCCCACGGTTTTCCAATCCATCTGTGCTAGACTTAAATCTTGAGCCAATCATAGTTGGGAAGTCATATCGCCTGAATGATATCTATTTTGATTTTAATTCCTTTGAACTCAATCCTGAATCAAAAATTGTTATTGATGAGTTTGATGATTTTCTAAATGGTAATCCCACTTTAAGAGTTTCTATTCAGGGACATACTGATAACATAGGGAATGATGAGGATAATATGCTGCTTTCAAAAAACAGAGCTGAAGCTGTTTACAGCTATCTGATTGAAAAAGGAATAGCCCCTGAAAGATTGAGCTACAAAGGATTTGGCGAAACTAAGCCAATAGATGCAAACGATGCTGAAACTGGTCGTGCAAGAAACAGACGGACGGAGTTTGTTATTGTTGGAAAGTAAAACTCCCGGGAGCAACTAGCAGAGGAGCATGCTCCTCTGCTAGTTGCTATTTTATGGTTAAGCTCCTCTGCTGCTATTAAGGCATTTTCATTTCATCAAACTTTATGTATCATTGCAAATTATTTGGTTTTAAAACTTAACAATATATGAATATTGAATATTTAACCTGGTTTGGGTATGCTGCATCGGCCATTATAGCCTTGTCAATGACAATGAGTTCCATAGTGAAGTTTCGATGGATAAATCTGGTGGGTGCTCTGAGTTTTTCCACTTATGGCTTTTTTATTGACGCTATACCGGTTATGGCTTTGAATGGGTTTATTGCTACAGTTGATATTTATTACCTTTACAGGATATATTCAAAAAAGGAGTTATTCAGCACGCTTGAGGTGAGAGGCGATAACAAATATCTGCTTAGGTTTCTTGAATTTCACAGTAAAGAAATTCAGAAGTTTTTCCCGGGCTTTTTATATAATTCCGGAAAGAACACCATAAGTTTCTTTGTGCTCAGAAATATGAATGTCGCTGGAATATTTCTTGCCCATCCTGAGGATAATCATACACTGAAAGTGGGGCTCGATTATGTGATTCCCGAATACAGGGATTATAAAAACGGACATTATGTCTATCACAGGCTCCGTGACAGTTTTATTAAAGAAGGTTTTGAAAAGGTAATTGTTAACTCATCTTGTAATAAGCATTCAAAATATCTTAAGAAGCTTGGATTTAAAAAAGTTGATGACAGTACTTTTGTAAAAGAGATATAGCGGTTATTCGATATATTTATTAAACAGATTTAGTCCTTAACAATCTTTCCGGTAAAGTTTACAGTCTCTCCCTTAACCGAAATAAAGTATATCCCTTTGGAAAGCCCATCAATATTTATTTTCCTGTTAATAATTCCTGAAGTACTTGGAATGTCAATCATCTTTTTAGAAACTCCATCAGGGCTATAAATAATTATTTTTAGATTTTGTTTGTCAGTAATTCTCATAGCAATGTTTACTTCATCTTTTACCGGATTAGGAAATATTTTAATAGTATTGTTGCCAGATGAATAGCCTTTTGTTCCTGTTGTTATAGCATTATACCAGGCTTCCCATCCCTGAAGAGTTACTGTTTGGTTTGTGGAAAATATAAGATACATATTACCTGATGGGCATGTAATAGATTCGGG
>JAOZLR010000408.1 GCA_029934735.1 Bacteroidales bacterium | reverse complement strand
CTGCCTCAAGTTGGTGTTGTCACCAACTTGCATTTCGCTTTCTAATTAAACTCTATATTGTTTTCGTCTGAAATAATCTAAAACAAACTTTCCGACATTCAACCTATTTTCCTAATTTCGCAGGCTTAAAAATTAACGGATAATTATTGCAAAATGGAATACAATCATAATGAGATAGAAAATAAATGGCAGAAATATTGGGCTGAAAATAAAACCTATAAAAGTGTTATCGACCATACAAAACCCAAATTTTATGTTCTGGATATGTTTCCCTATCCTTCGGGAGCGGGCCTGCATGTAGGCCATCCGCTGGGATACATTGCCTCTGATATTTACTCTAGATATAAAAGGTTGACAGGCTTTAACGTGCTTCATCCTATGGGATACGATGCTTATGGTTTGCCCGCCGAACAGTATGCTATACAAACCGGTACACATCCGGCAATTACAACCGAAAAAAATATTAAGCGCTATCGGGAACAACTTGATAGGATAGGTTTCTCCTTTGACTGGGACAGGGAAGTAAGGACATCTGACCCAAATTACTACAAATGGACCCAATGGACATTTATTCAGCTTTTTAAACACTGGTACAACAACAAAACCGATAAGGCTGAGCCGATTGAGGAATTAATTAAGGAATTTGAGATTAACGGAAATAAAAATATTGAAGCTGCTACATCGCAGGAAGAAATTTTCACTGCTAAACAGTGGGACGCGATGACTGAGAAAGAGCAACAGGAAAATTTAATGAACTACAGGCTGGCATATCTCTCGGATACCTGGGTAAACTGGTGTTCTGAATTGGGAACTGTACTCGCAAACGATGAAGTTGTTAACGGAGTTTCAGAGCGCGGTGGCCATCCGGTAGAGCGTAAGCTGATGAAACAATGGTCACTAAGGATAACAGCTTACTCGCAGCGTTTGCTTGACGGACTTGAAAAGGTAGATTGGTTCGAGTCGTTGAAAGAGATGCAAAGAAACTGGATTGGAAGATCGGAAGGAGCCGGTGTCTATTTTAAAGTTGATGGTTATAAGGAAAATCTGCTGGTTTTTACAACCCGCCCTGATACACTATGGGGAGCTACTTTTATGGTTCTTGCTCCTGAACACGAACTTGTGGAACAAATTACTACTCCCGACAGAAAAGACGCTGTTGAAAAATATGTTAAATGGGCTAAAAATCGCTCAGAGCGGGAAAGGATGTCAGAAGTAAAAACTATCACAGGCGAATTTACAGGGGCATATGGAATCAATCCGGTAAACGGGGAAAAAGTTCCAATATGGATTGCCGATTATGTGCTGGCAGGGTATGGTACCGGTGCTATTATGGCTGTTCCGGCACATGACAGCCGGGATTTTGCTTTTGCACGACACTTCGAATTGCCAATAATTCAGGTAGTTACGTCAGAAGGAGAAGAACCCGTCGATCCCGAAACCTGGGATGAGTCATATGATTCAAAGGAGGGAATTATGATTAATTCGGGCTTCATTACAGAAATGGAAGTCAAGGAGGCTATGAAGGCTACAATTGACTATCTCGAAGAAAATACAATCGGCTACGGGACTGTTAACTTTCGCTTACGCGATGCTATTTTCAGTCGTCAACGATACTGGGGTGAACCATTCCCAATCTATTACAAAGATGGAATGCCATACCCGCTTGATGAGTCTGAGTTGCCACTAAAACTTCCTAAGGTGGATAAATATTTGCCAACAGAAAAAGGCGAGCCACCTCTTGCAAGGGCTGAAAATTGGAAAACAAAAGAAGGCTATCCGTTAGAAACCAACACTATGCCCGGTTTCGCAGGCTCCAGTGGTTACTATCTTCGATATATGGACCCGGGAAATAAAGATGAATATTTTTCGAAAGAAGCTAATGAATACTGGCGTGATATTGATCTCTATCTTGGTGGCGATGAGCATGCAACAGGCCACCTGATCTATGCACGATTCTGGAATATGTTTCTGTATGACATCGGTTTGGCATCTGAAGTCGAGCCATTTAAAAAATTGATCAATCAGGGGAAAATACAGGGTAGAAGTAATTTTGTTTATAGAATTGATGGTACAAACAAGTTTGTCTCTTTTAACCTCAGAAAAGAATACAAAACAGCCCGCATCCATGCTGATGTAAACTTTGTTGACAATGATGTGCTTGATGTAGAAGCATTCAGAGACTGGAGGCCGGAGTTCAAAGATGCCGAATTCATTCTGGAGGATGGAAAATATATCTGCGGATGGGAGGTTGAAAAGATGTCAAAGTCGAAACACAACGTAGTTAATCCCGATGAACTGATGGAGCAATACGGTGCCGACACCTTCAGGCTTTATGAGATGTTTCTGGGACCTCTTGAGAATCATAAACCCTGGGATACAAATGGGATTGAAGGTGTTTACAGGTTTATTAAAAAACTCTGGCGTCTGTTTTTCGATGAAAACGGGAACTGGATTGTTACTGATGAAATTCCCAATGACCAGGAGTTGAAAGTGCTGCATCAAACCATCAAGAAAATCCGGAATGATATTGAGCGGTTTTCATTCAATACAGCAGTAAGTCAGTTTATGATTTGTGTAAATGAACTTACCGACTTAAAATGTCATAAAAAACAAGTTCTGGAAAACCTTACTATTCTTATTTCATCTTATGCTCCGCATATTGCTGAGGAGCTTTGGAACAGGCTCGGACACAACACAAGTGTCACCTATGCTGCCTTTCCTGAGTTTAAAGAGGAATATGTGAAAGAAAATAGTTTTGAATATCCGGTTTCGTTCAATGGTAAGATGAGATTCAAAATAAAACTACCGGTAGATATGTCGAAAGAGGAAGTTGAAAAGAGAGTGATGAAAGAGGAAAAAACAAAAAAGTATATCGGTGATAAGCAGGTTCGTAAAGTAATTGTTGTTCCTAAAAGGATTATAAACATTGTTATCGGTTGATATATTGCGTACCTAACGGCACTTGTGTTAGTATCTTATTTCTAATATTCGTGTATTTTTTGGCAGAAAATAACAAACAAC
>JAOZLR010000407.1 GCA_029934735.1 Bacteroidales bacterium | reverse complement strand
AGAATCGAAAAAGACACAATGGGAACTGTTGAAGTTCCTGCTGACAAGTACTGGGGAGCGCAAACCCAAAGATCGAAATTGAATTTCCCAATCGGCGAGCCGGCTTCAATGCCGAGAGAAGTGATCAGGGCATTTGCATATCTGAAAAAAGCAGCAGCTTTGACAAATAACGATCTGGGTGTTTTGGCTGATGACAAAACAAAATTGATTGCCCGGGCTTGTGATGAGGTTTTGGAAGGTAAGCTGGATGATAACTTTCCGTTGGTTATTTGGCAGACAGGCTCCGGTACACAGTCGAATATGAATATGAATGAAGTCGTTGCCAACAGGGCACATGTCCTGAATGGAGGAAAGCTGGGAGATGGTAAAAGCACAATCCATCCCAATGATGATGTTAATAAATCTCAGTCATCAAATGACACTTTCCCAACAGCGATGCATATTGCGGCATATAAGATGATTGTTGAAACCACTTTGCCGGGAGTTGTAAAACTGCGCGATACATTGGCAGCAAAAGTTATTGAGTTTAGAGATATTGTGAAAACCGGCCGCACCCATATGATGGATGCAACCCCTTTAACTCTCGGACAGGAGTTTTCTGGTTATGTGTCGCAGTTAAATCATGGTATTAAAGCCCTAAAATGCACTCTTGACCATTTGCAGGAGCTTGCTCTTGGTGGCACTGCTGTAGGAACTGGTTTAAATACTCCGAATGGTTATGATGTGAAGGTAGCAGCAAAAATTGCTGAACTGACAGGATATCCTTTCCGTACTGCCGACAATAAGTTCGAAGCTCTTTCAGCACACGATGCTATTGTTGAAACTTCGGGAGCATTGAAAACTCTTGCCGTTAGTCTGATGCACATTGCCAATAATACAAGGATGCTAGCATCAGGCCCGAGATGTGGAATCGGAGAAATTCAGCTTCCGGCTAATGAGCCCGGCTCCTCAATTATGCCTGGAAAAGTCAACCCTACGCAAAATGAGGCGTTAAGCATGGTTTGTACCCAGGTGATAGGAAATGATGCGGCTATTAATGTTGGTGGTATGCAGGGGCATTTTCAACTGAATGTTTTTAAGCCTGTAATGATTTTCAACCTGCTTATGTCTGCCCGTTTGCTTGGTGATGCTTGTGCATCTTTTAATGATAATTGTGCTGTGGGAATCGAACCTAACATGCCTTACATTAATAAGAATCTTGAGAATTCGCTGATGCTTGTCACAGCATTGAACACTCATATTGGTTATGAGAAAGCAGCGGAAATTGCAAAGAAAGCACATAAGGAAGGAACAACTCTTAAAGAAGCTGCTCTTACATTAGATTATCTGATGGAGCAAGAGTTTGATGAGTGGGTTGATCCCGGAAAAATGATTTAAAAAAGAGATTGCAAATCCTGACAGGTTTTTTTAAATCTGTTGGGGTTTATCTTATTTGTAAACCACCTTATTAATATAAAAAACCAGTCTTTTACTGTTTGATACAAAGGCATTATTTCTAATAGTCTGAAAACCATAAGCAATAAAATAGTGGTCATACCAGTATTCCATCTGGCTTTTTGTGTCGCTGACAACCTTGTCTTTAAGATATGATGTCTCGATTGGAAAATAGTCAACCCCCTCAACTACTTTGCTGTTTTTGATAATCTTTGCAGCAATTTTACCGTCATAATTATATGAAAGAACCACGTCATTGTCCTCAAAATAGATAACCACTCGTGGGAAGAGGTCATACGATAACAGATTCATTATTTCCATACCATTATCCCAAACTTTTTCGGCATTTTTGTCAAAGCAAAGAATATAAGCATTGAAATACCTGTAGCCATCAAAAACAGAATATGAAGTTGGAACCATTCTTCCATAAAAATCATAATATGTACTCGTAACAGTATGATACTCTTCATAATATGCTTCTGCAATAAAATATATCATACTATCTTTGACAATTATATTATGGAGCAAAAGATCGAAACCAAGGGAGTAATTTTCTTCATTATCGCCGGCTTTGGAAGCCTTTTCTTTTGCTTCCAATAACTCCCTTGACTTCAGGTAGCCGGTGTTGTTATCCAGATTGATAAAGTTGTAATAATTTATCTGTCCGGGTATGTTATCCTTAATCCTAACAGAAAAAAAGCCCGAAGAACCAGTATCAAAATACTGTTTCTCATTTATCGATTTTCCTGTTAAAACATCATACGAACCCGTAATAATCCAGTCGTTGTTGCCAATGGATGCTATCTTGCAAGAATTGAATTTCTTACCTTCGCCAGGAAGTACTTTAAGTGAATTTATTTTTTCCCCTGAATAATCAAACTCCTCTATCTGTAAATAATACCCGGTCTTTGATTCGAAAATATTAAAAAATCCTATAACTGATTTTCTTATTGTATCAAGATAGAGAGCTTCAAAACGTGATTGCACATTAACTGGTTCGGAAACAATAGTTGTCTCTTTTGATATTGTGTTAAGGCTGTAAATACCTGCACTGTTTCTGCTTTTTGACATGCCTGCAAATACATTGTCTCCGGCAATTTGAAAATCAACAAAAGAGGCACTATTAGGCACTTCTCCGCTATATAGCTCATAGTTGCCATCAGAAATATTTATTTTCAGTAACTGATAGTTATAAGTCTCTGTCTTTTTCTTCTCCATATCATAAACCAAGAGAAAGACGGATTCATCCGTAAATTTTGATTTACTGAATAACATATCTTTATAAACAGGTACCTCTTTCCGCCATCTTTCGTGCAGTAGCTTATCATAAAGAATAAATACCCAAAATTTGTATTCATCTTCAGTTATATTTGTTTGATAAAAAAGCAGAACTCCCTTTTCTCCGACAGGCACAACTTTATACGAGGCTGCATCAGAAGTTGCCTCCAACTCCACACGTAGCAGCGGATCTCCCTGCCCTTTTAAAAATACAGGCAATGATGACAGGATTATTACCAAAAAGATCAAATACTTTTTCATCATATCAAAAAATACAATCAACAAAAATAGTAAAAAAACCCCAACGCTA
>JAOZLR010000071.1 GCA_029934735.1 Bacteroidales bacterium | reverse complement strand
AATATTCATACGCAGAATTATAAACACTGGAGACGTTTCGTAGATGAGTATGTTGATAGTGACGGGCACATAATTATTCCTGCCAAGAAACAGGAGGATGCTCTTTACAACAAAATTACAGCAAAACACAAGGCTGTTTCAGGCAATAAGAACTTATGGTCAAATATTGGTCCTTTTGAAACATACAACAACAATGAACAGGGCAGTTTTCCGGTCTCCTGGCAGGCAAATGTTTACTGTTTCGACCAGTCTGTTCTAAATCCTGATATATTGGTTGCAGGTTTGGAAGCCGGAGGGCTTTTTAAATCTTTAGATAAAGGACTTAGTTGGTTTCTGATAACTCCCGAATTACCTGTTTACACAATCAATGATGTTAAGATAGCTCCCTCAGACCCCAATATTATCTATTTTGGAGCAAACAAAAGGATTTACAAAACAACCGATGGGGGAGACAATTGGACAGAGGTTTTCTTTATTGATGAAAGCGCAACGCAACTTGCAGTTAATTCGGTTAATCCCGATATAGTTTTCTGTACGGCCTACAACGGCTTTTACAAAACAACTAATGGTGGCGAAACATGGACACAGGTTTTTTCAGATAAATCATGGGATGTGTGTTTTCACCCGACAAACCCGGATGTTGTTTACATGACAAAACACAACAACTCTGAAAAGCGAAGCGAATTTTTTCGATCCACTGACGGTGGAAGCACTTTTGATCTTGAAGACAATGGCTGGTATATTCCTGCCGACCTCTCTTATGCAGACGACATAGGCTCAAGGATAGGAGTAACACCGGCCCAGCCCGAACTTATTTACATAAGTCTGATTGGACAAAGCAAACAAGACGACAACGGCTGGATTGGAATATACAAAAGCACTGATATGGGTGACTCATGGTCAAATCCAAATCCTCCCGACGGTGGACCATACAATACTACAACACACCCTAATCTTGCCTCAATTAACCCTAACGGAACGGGTTTTCACCAGGGATTCTTTGACTTTGCAATTACAGTTTCGCATAGTAATCCTGACAAGCTATGGATTGGATGCCTTGCCCTCTCTCAATCGGATGATGGTGGAGAGTCCTCAATACGGATTGGTTCTTATAATTCTGGTAATAATGACATCGGCTGGATACATCCAGATATTCAGGATTTGCATACGCTTGGTGATGATGTCTGGGTATGCTGTGATGGTGGAATTAACTATTCAAATGATGAATTGCAATCACACGAATCCAGAAAGTATGGGATTTATGGTAGCGATTTCTGGGGATTTGGAAGTGGTTGGAATGAAGATGTATTGGTAGGTGGCAGATATCATAATGGAAACGGAGGTTATTTTCAAACTTATGGAACAGGAAATTTCCTGAGGCTTGGCGGAGCGGAAGCACCTACCGGATACGTTGATCCTTTGCATAACAAAAAAGCATATTTTTCTGATATTAACACACAAATCCTCCCTGATGAACTTTTCGGTGAAGTTATTCAAAAAGCCAAGCTTGGAATGTATCCAAATGAAAGTTATACTTCCAATTATTCCAGCGAAATTGAATATCATCCTGCATACTCAGGACATATGTACCTTGGAAATGGAAATGGCTTCTGGAAATCCACTACAGGTGGTGCCGGATTTATCTTATTACACGAATTTGGATATAATTATTATGTTACAGAGATTGAAATATCAAGGAGTAATCCTGATGTTATTTATGCAGCAGTCGGCACAGGAGGTTATTGGTCTAAAACAAAAATATACAGGTCGGAAGACGGAGGCTACAATTGGGATCCGGTTACAAATGTTCCTACAAGCGACAGGTTAAGACTTGAAATTACTTTGAATCCTGATGATGAAAATGACCTTTGGGTTGCCTGCCCACAAGGTAGCAATAGCAAAAAAGTTTACAGGACAACGGACGGTGGCGAAAACTGGATAAACCTGTCCACAGACCTGTTGGATGATGAAAAATGTATGGATATTTTATACCAGGCAGGCACAGATGATGTGGTTTATCTTGCAACAAATCACTCTGTTTACTATTGGGAATCGGGAAGTCAAAATTGGATTGATTATTCCAGCGGACTGCCTTATGAAACAAGAGCTTTGGAGATGAGGCCATTTTACCGTGACGAGAAGCTGAGACTAGCCTGTGGTGGCCGCGGTATCTACGAAACAGATCTTATTGCAGAATCTGTGGTTATTGCACAACCGATGACTTTCACCGATTCTGTTTATTGCATTGATGATACAATTCAACTTGACAGTTATTCAATAATAAGAAATCAAGGGGCTGAATGGCAATGGCTTTTCAATCCAACCCCACAATATGTCAGTTCATACACTGTTAGAAATCCACGAGTTGTTTTTGGTGAGGAAGGTGCTTTTGAAATAACACTTATTGTCAAAGATATGGATGATAATACTGACACTAAGACAATTCCTGATATGGTTGTTGTTGGTAATGCAGGGGTTACAATTGACAGTATTCCGGGAAAGGCACTTACCTGTTATGATGACGGAGATTTTGCCACAACGGGTGAATTTAATATCATGACAAACGCTCTTACTATTACAGCCTGGATAAAACCAGACGGTATTCAAAATGATTATACCGGAATAGTTATAAGTAATGGTGAAACAGCAGGGTTTAATCTTAAATCAGGGAATATGCTGGCATATCATTGGCCGGGCGGATCCTGGAGTTGGAGTAGTAATATTTTTGTTCCTGCTGACGAATGGTCTTACGTAGCTATGGTTGCAGCACCTACAGGGATGACCGTTTATGTTAACGGGGTGGCAAAAACCCACAATACCAGCCTTGATATAGTCGAAATTACTTCGCTCGACATAGGAAGCTACAAGGGGTGGGGTGGAAGGAATTTCAAAGGACAGATTGACGAAGTCTGCATCTGGAACAGGTCTCTAACTGAAGAGGAGATAAGAACCTACAGGCATGTCACAAAAGATGAGCTGCCTGATAACGATCCTGATTTTATTGCCTACTTCCAGTTCAATCAAAACCTTCCGGTTGAGCATAACAAGACAGGCGGCTGTATTAATGCTGTGCTATCAGGTAATGCAGGACGTGAACCGTCAGGGGCAGCGCTAGGAAAAGGAACAGTAGAAATGAAAACTATAAATAGCGGAGGTGAGTATGTTTTTGAGGAAACAGGATTCAGAATTAATCTTTCAATGTCAGGTGTTTTTCCTGAAGGAGATGTTTATGTAACACACATCGGAACTTATCCTTCAGTTATGCCTGTTTACAATCCAAGCACTGGTTGTTACTGGATTGTAAATAATTATGGCGAGAATAGTAATTTTGCAACAGCCGAAGAAATAGGCTTCTCAGCAACCTGGGGAATGCCATCAGCCGGAATTATGGCAAACCCGGAACTGGCAATACTTTATGAACGCTCGGATAATTCGGATCAGGACTGGACAGAGTTGTGCGGTGCACAGGAGGTGTCTCCTGGCAGTAACGGATATTTTATTTACAACTCATCCTGCAATATTGATAATTTTGGACAGTTTGTTCTTGTTTCTGACGATCCTGATGTGAAACTTATTGATGGAATTTTAACAGGCGTTGATGAAATGCTAAATGATCCGTTTCGTGTAGCTGTCTATCCCAATCCTGTTTCGGTTAATAATCCGCTGCATTTCATTTATGATGGAACGGAAAACCTCCGGTTCACTCTATTCGATATATCCGGAAAGGTTGTGAAGGATTTGTTCTTAACAGGTCCGGTTAACAGGAATATTGACTTGAAGAATATCGAAAAAGGTATCTATTTCTATACCATTAAGGGCAGGACATTTATTCAAAACGGAAAGGTTATTCTGGAAAATTATTAAGTAGTTTGGCTTTTCATAGCCTGCTGAGTAGTAACAATATTTTTATTTTTTAACCCTCCAGGCCCCCAATTTTTCTGCATTAAATGGTTGTTCCTGATTTGACAGCCATTCACCTAAAAGATTTCTGAAGTCCTCATTAGTGCAATTTATGAGGCGCAGCTTCAACTCCTCTTTCGAAAGTCCTACTCCGTCAGTTAAATGACCACCACCTCCGTTTGCTCTATATGAATTTAAAGCAATGGTGTATGTTTTATCCATATTGAATTGTGAATCATCAGCCATTGAGATAATCTCTATTCTTGAGCCTCTTTCAGCATCAGGAGTGATGATATAACGTATGCCTGCCCCCGAATCAAAGTTGTAATATGCATTTTTCAATTTTACATAACTCTCTTCCTTGTTATCCTTGTCACTTAAAAATAACCAGGTGCCTCTGTTATTTATAATGGTGTCGAACCATAAATCGGTAGAGTATTCCAGATATTTTTTTATCTCGCTGCCTTTGAGTTTGATGGTGCATAGGAAGTTCTCATACCTGTATAAATTAAAAAGATCGGCCCTTGTAAAAGACCCCTTTTTCAGAACAGCAGAGATGGAAAATGGTGCGGCAAATGAAATATCAGCATTGCTTATCTCCAGTTGTGCTTTGTGAATCATATCCACAAATGCCGATGGCCCATAAAGAGCGTCTTCTGCCTTTATATCGGAATCCAGAACAGTAATCTCTTCAGAGACATAACTCTTTGTATCTTCAAACCAGTAGTTGAACCTCTTCATAAAGCCAGAATCGGGTGGAATATCTTTCATTAGAACGAGTGAGCCTGATAGTTTTTTATGCCACGATTTTTTATTCTCATCCCAATGGAACAAAACATCTGCCCTTGCAACATATTTAGCGTGTGCTCCGGCATTTAGAATAAGCACTTGCTTTGAATTTATATTTTGAATCACACGGACCTTTTTTTGATGGTCGTGTCCGCTAAAGACAATATCAAAACCAGGAACCTGATCAGCAACCAGCAGGCTGGCATTTTCATTGAAGGGAGCATTAGGGTCAGCATCACCATATTCCGGGTTCAATCCTGCATGGAAAAGGCCAACCATCAAATCCGGGTTTTCTTTTTCCTGGATAATATTAACCCATTTTCGGGCAGAAATTATCATATCATCAAAATACATTCCCGACCACAAACTTGAAGGTAACCAGTCTGGGATGGAAGGCGTGACCAAACCAAGAATTGCCACTTTCACTCCTTTACGCTCAATAATAGTATATGGTTTAAAATAACTCTCTCCTGTTGCCGAATCTATTGCGTTAGCACCAAGCAGAGGAAACTTAATGTGTCTCCGGTAGCTGTCATAAACCTTATGTCCGCCTTCAATATCGTGATTGCCAACCGTTTCAGCATCATACTGCATATAATTAAGCATGTCGGCCACAGGATTAACACTATCCTTTTGAATAAAATTGGCATAATAAACCACAGGGCTCCCCTGGAGAATATCACCGTTGTCAAGCAAAATAATATCAGTTGAATCCTGCTGTCTTAAATTGGTTACATAGGTAGAAACCTGTGCCATACTACCATACGATGTTCTTTGCCTGACAAGGTCGTAAGGGAAGAAACTCCCATGAACATCCGTAGTTTCCAATATTGCAATATTAACATCTTCCTTCTGGGCTTCGGTATTATATCCTGCAAAAAGCAGAAATGTCAGTATGATCGGGAGATATGATTTTGTGTTTAACTCCTTTGGAGTTTTAAATAATTGAAACATTGAAATTTATTTGAAATTTGCAATTTGAATTTTGTAATTTTCTCCGGATTATTCTTGTCTATTCACTTTTTAAATACTTTTCCGGCAGCTTCAACTCATCACTCTCCTCATTCCATGTAATGGAAACGATTAGCCATTTGCCATTGACTTTGAGCAGTTGAATGCTATTGATTCCCCTTTTAGTAATATAATCTTCCCTTCCAGCAAGGATATATCCTGACTCATAAGTGCTGAAACAGTGGGCTACATTGCCGAAAAGTTCAGTTTCTGACGAAAGCTCCTTTTCCTGAAAAGCCAAAACTTTTCCTGCATTTACCTGTCCTTCAATTACAGAAGTAAATTCCTGCAACGTGTATTTTTTTGGTTGGCCGGTATTATTGTTAATCAGCATACCTTTTCCGTAAAAGATATCCTTTAGTTTTGTCATAGCAGGTGCCTCATTCTTTTTGAAAGATAAACTAGTGTAGAGTTTATCAATCACTTTGTTGATCTCAGAAAGGTCATAAGCTGTTGCCGGATCCTGGCTGAAAAGTTTGCCTGTGCCGGCAAATAAAAACAAGATTGCAATAATCAGAGTTGTTTTTTTCATTTTATATAGTTTTTGTATTGTTGTTGATAATTATGCGATTTATCTATTCTTTTAGAATGAAACTATAAAGAAACTACTTTGTGTTTATACATAGAATCCTGAAAAGCTCTTATATTAAAAATCTTATGTCTTGCTTCTATAATATTCTATCTACATATCCAATAGTCTCTTTTCCCCTTCCAGCTTTCTGATATCCGACACATCCTGACTTACTTCAATAACACCTTTATAACTGCCTTGTTCATCCCTGACTGCAAAATATTGAATAAGCAGAAATTTATCCTTGAAACTGATCCAGAAGGATTCAACATCTTTCTTGCCGGATTTAAATGAATCGACAATTTCGTTAACAATATGTACACTCTCGTGTGGATGACAGTTTTGTACTTTTCGTCCTATTATTGCTTTTGAGCGGCCAAAAATTCTGTCTTTTGGTGTGGAAAAATATTTAACCTCGTCATTCTCGTCCACAAATGTTATATCAACTGGCAAATGATTGAAAATGCGAATTATTTCATCAGCGGAAAGTATTCCTGTACCAAGGTCAACTAAATTATCGATAGGTTTGATATTTTCACCCTCCTTCTGTTTTACTTCTTTTGTGAAGGATTCAGGAGGCTCAATAAATGCAAACCCTTCTTCCTCGCTTTGTGCTAGCATTTCATCCCAATCAGACTGCTTTATCTCTTTTGCAGCAATTGGATACAGAATATATTCCTCCCTGAAAATAACGGGCAAAACCGAGTAATACAGTTTGCCGATATTCATATTGAAAACATTGATTAAAGGCTCATCTTGTTCCAGATTTTCGAGTAGTGTTTTAATGCTTTCACGTGAATCGTCGTGCATCGACCACATAACGCTAACACATCGGTAATTATCAAAATATTTCTCAATATAGGGAAACAAAATATTTTCCTTTTTTACCCAGTGCTTTTCATATTCAAGAAGTTCGATCAACTCGGACTTAACTTCCTCTCTTCTTAATTTTAATTCTGCTTTTGGGTCTTTACTGGCGAAAATCTTCTTTATGTTTATCCTGAAATTCTCCATCTTTTTCTCCATTTCCCTGTTTTCCTTCATCAGGTAATAGATGAATGTTCCGGGTTCAGGTTCAAAACGGCCAAAGCTTTTTATTGTTTTATAAAAGATATTGAGAATCTTATTTGTGGATCTCTTTATATCGTCCATCTCCTCTTTGGTTCTTACCAACTCATCGACTATAGTGATAACATCACCTGGAGTGACCTCTTCCAAAACAGATTTATACTTGCGATACAGAGCTGCTCCACCCTCACCATCAAGCATCCCAATGGCATAATCGATAAGATGCTGTAACTTATCTTTATTATTATTGATTAATTCAGACATAGCAATTGCATTTAGATTAAATTTTTTAACAAAATTAGCTTAAAATAATCTATTTCACCTTAAATTTAAAGTTGGCATATTTATCAAGAGTTTGATTTCTCATATAGTCGAGGAATTCATTCGTTAGCCTGGTAGTAAGGTCGCTGAAAATACAATTTTCAAAGGGGCAATACGGATAATCGAACGGACACAATCCCATATCTACCTTGCCTTCAATTATCTCATACAGTTCCAGAAAGGTAATATCTTCGGGTTTTTTCTTTAGTGAGAAGCCTCCTGAAGGGCCACGCTGTGAAGTAAGATAACCTTCTTTGACAAGCCTTTGCATTATCTTTGCAACATGGTGCCGCGAACTGCCTGTGACATTAGATATTTCCTGTACATTAACAACATTCCCCGACCTTGTTATGAAAACCATTCCATGAAGTGCAATGGATGCAGCTTCTGACATATTTACGATATGAGCCATAATTTAAGTATTAACTTACTTTTTTGCAAATTTATATAAATAATGGATAATTCAAAAAAAACAGATAAATTTTATTATTTATAAAAGCAATATGCCTTTAAAACAAAGTTTGCTTATTTTTGTGGCATGAAGCTGTCAGTTATCATTGTCAATTACAATGTGAAGTATTTTCTGGAACAGTGTCTGCACTCTGTCAGAGAGTCTGTCAAGGATGTTGATGCTGAGGTTTTTGTGGTGGATAATAATTCGGTTGACGGCTCGGTGGAGATGGTTAGAGAGAAGTTCCCTGAAGTTTTACTAATTGCAAATAAGGAGAATACTGGTTTTTCAAAAGCCAACAACCAGGCGATTGAAAGGTCGAAAGGGGAATATGTCTTGCTTCTCAATCCTGACACTCTTGTGGAAGATGACACATTCAAAAAGATTGTCAAATTTATGGATTCTCATCCGGATGCAGGCGGCCTGGGAGTGAAGATGGTTGATGGGAAAGGGAATTTTTTGCCTGAATCGAAAAGGGGACTTCCCACACCTTCTGTTGCTTTCTATAAGATATTCGGGCTTTCAGGAGTCTTTCCAAAATCGAAAATATTTGGAAAATATCATCTAGGCTATCTTGATAAGGATGAAACCAATGAGGTTGAAATTCTTTCAGGTGCTTTTATGCTTTTGCGAAAAAGTGTTCTTGATAAGATTGGGCTGCTGGATGAAACATTTTTTATGTATGGAGAAGATATTGACCTTTCCTATCGTATAATTCAGGCCGGTTATAAAAATTATTATTATCCTGAAGCCAGGATAATTCACTACAAGGGAGAGAGTACAAAAAAGAGTAGTGTAAATTATGTGATGGTTTTTTACAGGGCAATGATAATTTTTGCAGAGAAGCACTTTTCTCAAAAAAATGCTAAAACATTCTCTTTTCTCATAAACATTGCAATCTATTTCAGGGCTGTGCTGGCTATTTTAAATCGTTTCTTTTCGAGAGTTGCTCTGCCATTGCTAGACACACTACTGCTGCTCGGGGGAATTATGGGGATAAAAAATTACTGGGAGCACAATATTATCTTCCCTGCCGGTGGTCAGTATCCTTCGGATATCGTGAGTATTGCAATACCTGTTTATATTTTCATCTGGCTGATGAGTGTTTATCTCAGCGGAGGCTACGACAGGCCTGTCAGACTGCTTAAGGTTTTTAAAGGGATGTTCATCGGGACGGTCATGATTCTTACCATATATGCTTTACTTCCGGAAGATTACAGGTTCTCGAGGGCGATGATTCTTTTTGGAGCAGCGTGGGGGTTGATTTCTATGGTCAGCGTCAGATTTATTCTCCATCTTGCCGGCTTTAAAAATTATAAAATCGGAATTAAAACAAATCGCCGCTTTACTGTTATAGGTAACAAGGATGAGGCAGCGCGTGTTGCTGCGCTTCTTCGTACTGCAGATATGAATCCGGGATTTATCGGACTTGTAAGTGTTGACGACTCTCAATTGAATAACGATGGATTTATAGGCAATATCGACCAGATAAATGACATAATAAATATCTACAAAATAGATGAAGTAATATTTTGTGCTAAAGACATTCCAGCCCGGAAAATCATCGACAAAATGTCAGAGTTTAGTGCAACAGAAACGGAGTTTAAAATTGCTCCTCCCGAAAGTCTTTCAATTATCGGAAGTCAATCAATTAATACTTCAGGTGACATATACATAATTGAGCTCGATTCTATTTCAAAAACAAACAACAGACGCAGTAAAAGATTTCTGGATATTGTGGTTAGTCTTTTATTTCTGCCTCTTTCTCCTTT
>JAOZLR010000406.1 GCA_029934735.1 Bacteroidales bacterium | reverse complement strand
CTTGCCGAACTAACCCAGGATGGAATGCACGGCACAAGATATGAGCAGGGAAACAGGAACCTGAAGTCACAGCAAAGTCTGGAAGGAGATTTGAGTTTCCATTTACATACCGACCACACTACTCTGGATATTTCCGGCTTTTATAATGATATTTTTAATTATATCTATCTTGCGCCAACATTGGATACAACTACAGAGGGCTCAAAAATTTACAGATACGATCAACAGAACTCTTTTCTATATGGTGGTGAGATATTGATTCATGTACATCCGTATCCCCTTGATTGGCTTCATATTAAAGGAACCTGGGCGTATGTTGTTGGAAAGGCAGAAGCCGGAGAATACCTGCCGTTTATTCCTGCACAAAAAGTAAATCTGGAACTTGAACTCCAGAAGAAGAAATGGAAGGGATTGCGAAATTTGTTTTTTAGGGTTAACGGCGACTTTGTTCTAAAACAGAATAAACCTGCTCCGTCTGAAACAATGTCGCCTGCTTATATTTTGCTGAATTGTGGTATCGGAACCCAGATTAAAGTTGTAAATCAATTATTATCAGTTGGGCTATTTGCAAATAATATCCTCGATGAAGTTTACATCGACCATCTTTCAACCCTGAAAGACCTTGGATTGAATAATATGGGCAGAAATATTACCCTTTCTGTGAAAGTCCCATTTGGATTAAAAAACTAATTTCTATTTATCAATCGCCCTTAAATCGTCTTCAACTCCTTATCCAGATTATCCTTAAACTCAGGCAGTCTTGCCTGGTCACAATGTTTGGAATAAACTCCTGCAAAATCAATCATTTTGCTTTTGTAATACAGAAAAGTCAGAAAGCTGTCGAACAGATTAAAATCACAGTTCTTTTTGATGTCTTCAATAATCTTCAGATATTGGTCAAAATCAATCAGTTTTGGAAGAGTAATAAAGAAACGATTCTCATTATTATTATCCTGAAAAATGCCTTTGCTGACTTGTTTGTACTCAATGTACTTTTTAAACTGAATATCACTTATATATTGCCCTACATTTTTATTCTTAAGAAAGTTAATACCATCATCAATTAAGTTGTCCAATATTAATTGCAAATGATCTAATTCATCTGTTTTAATTCTGATACATTGATGGTTTTTATTATTGTAGGTCATCTGCCCGGGAGAAATGTGCAACGATAAATCAGTTTTTTCATTAACTTTTGATGCAATACGAAAGACCTTATCATCAAAGCAGATAACAGGTTTTTTTACTAAGAGGTAGTAATGATGGTCGTGTAAATGCTCCTTATTAATCGGGAAATCCCCTTTTGAATAGTACCCCTGAGTCGGGTCTGATTCGAGGATCAGGTATTCAAATTTTTTGCCGTGTTGTAGCCTGGCGACTTCTTGGCGTTTTTGAAGGAAGCTAAGTCCGGCGTAAGCTAAATTTTCCATTTTTTATCGTTTTTATTCCTAAGTATGAATATTTGCAACAAAACTAACTAATTATTGAACGTATGCAAATGAATTTAGTGCATTATTAAAAAATAGTTGTTAAAAAGTTTTTGTTTTGTAGATGCTTATATTTGGAATTCCAATGTATTTTTACCCAAATTTTCAAAAATTCCGATATGTCGGTTGCCATTAAAAAAAAGCGGAGAAAGAAAATCAAATATAAAAAACTGGTTTTCAAGCTAAGTGCTAAACAGAAGAAATCTCTTGAAAATTATTGTAAGGCCCGAAAGACAACGCCCACAAAACTCATAAAAAAGTCTATCAACAGGTATATAAACGGGTTTGATAAGTCAGTTCCAGATGAGTATTTTAAGTCGGAGCGCCAACTTGATCTTTTCGGTGATGACAAAAACTAGTCCGTAAATGCGAAAAATATATACAATAGGAGAGACTGTATATGATATTGTCTTTAAAGGTGAAAAACCGGTTATTGCAATTCCGGGTGGCGCAATGCTCAATAGTTCGGTAAGTCTGGGACGACTTAAATTGCCTGTGTCTTACATAACCGAATTGGGGAAGGATGAAGTTGGTGATATGATTTTTGATTTCCTGAATAAAAATGGTGTTGAAACCTCTTTTGTTTATCGTTTTGAAGATGGTAAAACGGCTCTCTCTCTTGCTTTCCTTGATGAAGATGAAAAGGCCTCTTATTCGTTTTATAAGCAATACCCTAAAAAAAGACTTGTTTCAGGTATCACTGATCCGGGAGAAGATGATATTGTTTTGTTCGGTTCATTTTTTTCTTTGTCTGATAAAGTAAGAGTGCCTTTGTTATCTTTTATTCGTAAGGCAACCAGAAATAGCTCAATTGTAATTTATGATCCAAACTACCGAAAGCCTCATGGCAGCGAATTACCACATTTGAAAGATTATTTGAAAGAGAATATTTCATTTGCCGATATTGTACGTGGATCTGATGAAGATTTTCAATTTATTTGCGGAGCGAAGAATGCGGATGCAGCATTTGATTTTATAAGGAATAATGGATGTAGTATTCTTATCTATACCACAGGTAAGAAAAATGTCGAATTCAGGTCAGAGAAGCTTTCGTTTACAGTTCCCGTTCCTGAAATAAATATTGTTAGCACAATTGGTGCTGGAGATACCTTCAATGCAGGGATAATCCTTGGATTAAGTAAGTATGGTATTGGAATAAATGATTTTTCTGATGTAAGCTCCGTTTTATGGTATTCTATTATTGAAACGGCAATCTCATTTGGCTCCCATGTTTGCTGTAGTTATGAAAACTATATTTCAAAGGAGTTTGCAGGGAAAATGAATTCATTCATTCTGGCTGGAACACAAAAGTAACAAATCGCATGCGATTAAGCTATAGCGCTGTGCCGTTGGCAATCCTTTGGCGGCTAATGGGTGGCGCAAAATCATTTCGATAATCATCGGAATGAGATTTTCCCCCTGTTTTTCTCATCCTCGTCCTGAAATTTCGCATAGGCATCTATATAAAATCCTGGTGTAGTTTCAAATGTAGGAGTGAAGCTCCGAAATGTAAAAACAAAGGTTGTAGCGAAGCGAAAAC
>JAOZLR010000405.1 GCA_029934735.1 Bacteroidales bacterium | reverse complement strand
AAAACTGGTGTTTACATGGTGATAATTATCTTCAGGTAGATAAGATTTTAGCTGACAGAGAGAAACAGCTTAAAGAGTGTTCAGGTAATGCAAGTATAAATAATGTATCTATTGGACTTTTAAAAGGAATTATAAATAATCAACCAAAAGAAATTGTTACAGTAATAGAAAGTAATAAGAACGATAATACTCATGGCAAAATAAAACTAGAAAAAAATATTGACAGACCCGGAAGTGATTACACAAGCTTTTGGACCAAAAAGGGTCCGGAATTTGAAATTAATGAATGTATTAAAGCTTGTGAAAATGATATAAGATGTAAATCATTCACTTATGTAATAACTGATCGGGGTAATAAAGCCCGGTGCTATCTAAAAAACAACATTCCATCACCTGTTGTAAAAGAAAACTGTATTTCGGGTATTAAAATTTCTACAAACAAATCGGAAAAGTCAAGAACAGACGAATATCTATCTAAAACCATCAGTATCCCTTATAACAAAACCCATTATAAAAAATTAATTAGTGTTAAAAAGGCAGGACTGTATAAAATAAATATTACACTGTTTAACTTAGACAAAACTTCAGATCAAATAGTGAAAATCAGTCCAAGAATTAATCAGGAAGATTACAGTATTTCTATTTCTCTTGATAATAAAACTGCAAAGAATCAAACTCATATTATCAATAAACCTATTCAGGGTCAAAAGAAAGGAACTGGTTTTAAGCCCTGGATCCTTAGTAAGGAATCAATACAAGTATTTAAGAATATTATTGAGAAAGAGTTTTACTTTTTTGTTGATGACCAGCATATCCCTTCAAATGGCAAACTACAATTTGATCTGGAAATTACAGGTCTAGAAAACATCAATAAAAAGAAAAAAGAAAAGGAAGATTACTCCACTCCAATTTTAAAATCCCTGATTGATCTTAACAAGCACCCTGAAATATCAGGTACATTTGATATTAAATATACTCCTGTACAAAAAATTCTATTTGAGAATACGTTTGATAACGGAACCCAATATTCCATACTTAAAATAAAACCTTATTCAGATAGCAGAATGCAATTAACCGTTATAGAAACTCCTGAAATTAATCTTAAAAATATTCCAGATGACAGCAAAAAACCTATACTTTCCATATTTATAGCGAATGCTGAAAGACTTTCTTCTGCGATTGATCCAGATTCAGCTACAGGTTTTAAAGTAATTCAGAATCCTAATAAATGGATCTATAAAGATGTCTTAACAAATGAATATGGTGAAAATTCTAATTGCTCAACTATTACCTTAAATGGCAATACAATATGCACTAAGGACAAAACTATAAAGAAAGATGAATGGGATATTCAGTCATATGAAAAAAAATCAAAACTAATTGATGTAATAGATCCTCCGAAAGGGAAATACGAAATCGTTATATCTTCTAATGGAGTGGATAATGGTTCGTTAGAAAACCTTATGACAACAGGAAAACTCATGAATAATACATCGATAGATCAAGATGAAAAAAATGAGATTATTGTTGCAATACGATTCGGTGATCCTTATAAATGGACTTTTATAGCCGAATTAACCAGGTTCAAAGTTTCTACTCAGGCAGAAGATGATAATAATGATGATGACAACTGGCTTGGTAAATTCTCGATATCAACAACCTCAATTCTATCTGAACCTCGAGTTGCTGAGGATCAGATTATTTTGAGACCAGATCAGATTATTTCAAAAACACATGCATATCCAATTGTAGATAATAGCGATAAAGCTCATAATTTTTGTATTAAAACGTTGGGCAACTCAGGAAGCCAGAAACCTAATAATGCAGGAGCATTTTGTTATCCAAAAATGCCTTTGTTTGTAATGGATTATGATACATTACAAAATTATAATAACTTGTTAATAAATATCCTTTCAACTGAACATGATGAAGCAAGTTTCTGGGATGAATATGGTAATATAATATCATTATTTTCATCATTTATGAGTAGTTTAATAAACAATTCAATGAAACTTGTTTCAGGGTTTAGTGCTGGGAGTGCTGTAGGTTTGGCAACAAAACTATATGAATTTGTATCAACAGATCTAAATGCTTCTAATGATGTTGATGATTTTATGGGTAATGCAGCCATTGCTGTATATCAGGAAAAAAATTTCGGACTTGGCAACAAAAATATTGTAAGTTTTGATATTGAGGGACCATCTAATATATCTGATTTTGATATGTCAAGTAAATTAGAGGGGGCTAGCGAAGCTGAATGTTCAACCAATTCCGGTAATAGTAGATCAATTTCAGCAGTAATAACACTAAGAAAGATCCAAAAATTTAATAGTTCGGCAAATATTCAGCTTGTTAGTTATACTCCTATTGAGAGTCCTTTTCATGGTATTGGTTCTTTCCCTACAGCAAGAGGACAATTGTTAACGGAAGGCATGTTATCAAGAAGATTAAATACCTGGAATGATTATTACTATACACCAATTAACGCATTTGAAGAAATAAGGGTCAGAAATAATCCTTCAACATTTGCAGAAAAGTTTTTCCCATTTAATTTAAATAAGAGTGTTATCCTTGGAACTGAATGGAAAAGTGGTAAAATATCAGAAAATAGTCAAGACTGGAAAGGTAAAGGATTTACCTATTATCAAGCTGAAATAGATGATATTGAACTTGAGAATCATGGGAGAAGAAAAACAGCTATCATATCTTTCACACTATATCATGAGGATGTCATCAAAAATGCAGGTAAGGGATGGGTAGATCTACGTAATAATATAAATAATAACAAAGAACAAAAAGATAAATATCGCACTATATCAATAAGATCAGTTAAAATAAAAAATAATACATATCCAAACAAAAGATTTTATAAAGTTGATATTATTCTATATGATCCCGGTGACTGGCTAAAAGAAGCCAGGCTTGTTGCCTATTTAACTGTAAATTAACTTGAATATTAATTATTTATAATCATGAAAAAAGTTTCTATTATAACAATTGCTTTTATATTGATGTCAACGGTTGCTA
>JAOZLR010000002.1:22004-27874 GCA_029934735.1 Bacteroidales bacterium | reverse complement strand
TTAGTGGCAGGAATATCTACCATAAAGGATTTGTAAATGAAATCAATTTGTTATAAAAATCTGCTAAACTGGAATATTGTGAACTTTGCAATAATGAGAGCCTGGTAAGCCCAGCGGGTCTGTTAAAAATACAAACTGAATGACAAGAGGAAATAGAAAAACATACATCTACCTCGTAGCCATACTTGCTATGCTCTTCTGGGGAATGTCTTTTGTTTGGACAACCATTGTTTTTAAATACTATTCGCCCATTACAACAGTTTTTCTACGCCTTTTAATCTCAACTGCTTTAATGTTTGGCGGACTGAAACTTTTAGGGAAGATGGAGAAGATTAAAAAAGGCGACCTGAAGCTATTTTTAGTATCCTCTTTACTAAATCCATTTCTCTACTTTGTCGGAGAGAGTTTTGGATTAAAATACTCATCCCCAACAATTAGCGCTGTCTTTATTTCATTGATTCCCCTGATTATTCCTGTTGTTGCATTCTTTACTCTTAGGGAGAAATTATCAAAGCTCAGCATCATAGGACTGATTATCTCATTCGGAGGAATTATGATGATGCTAATTAATAAAGATCTTAGCCTGAATGCAACACCGGCAGGGATTGCATTTCTTTCACTAGCAGTACTTACAGCGGTATGGTACTCAATATTATTAAAAAAACTAACTACAAAACATTCTCCATTTTTTATTATAGCTACACAAAACCTTATCGGGACAATTTACTTTCTGCCCCTGTTCCTTATATTTGAACTACCGGAGTTTTTATTAGTCACACCAAACTTTGAACTCGTTAGCTCGCTGCTTTCACTTGCTATTTTGTGTTCTTCGCTGGCTTTCGTATTTTTTGCAATGTCAACAAAAGAAATTGGAGTCAGCAAAACCGGAATGCTTACAAATCTGATCCCTGTTTTCACCGCAATCTTTTCTTACATAATGCTTGACGAGTATTTTAGCATTAATAAAATTGCAGGGATGGCAGTAGTTATGATAGGACTATTCCTGTCGCAAATAAATAAGACGACGCAGGTTATTCAATATACTGGGACATAGCTTATACAAATCCAAAAATACTTGTTTATAAATTTTGTATTTTAGCAAACAAATAAATGCAAGTAACAAGGTGATTACATAAAATTCAATATTAATATTAAACATTTGAATCATGAGAAATCTAACTTTACTAATTGTATTTTTTATTACAGTTAATATGAATGCGCAATGGACAACCGATACTGATGTAAACACACTTGTGGTCGAATCAGAAAGTGGCGATATGAAAGCCATCGGGACATCTGACGGGCAAACTTATGTTGTTTTCTGGAAATCAGTTGCCGCACCTGCAAATTACGAATTGAGATTACAACTATTGGATACTTTAGGAAACAGACAATTCGGTGATGATGGAATATTACTGGGCAATAATCTTCCGATGAGTACCTGGACAGCAATAATGTCAGTAACTATTGATGATCAGGATAACCTGTATGTGGGAGTTACCGGTACTGGCGATTTTTCAAGCTATGCTTATAAAACCAATACTGCAGGCACACAACTATGGGGAGATGAAGGGATTAGCCTTGGCTCTGGTTTTATGGTATCAATTCTGCCGCTTCAATCCGGAGATGCTATAGTCGCATGGAATGCCGATACTGAAATTAATATGCAAAAATTCGATACTGACGGAAATGCTGTTTGGGGAGAGATTCAAACAGTTACATTGAGTTCAGGGAAAACGTCACCGGGCAATTTATTTGAATTATCTGATGGGGATTTTATCATGATTATTCACAATTACAATTATGGGATTAGTTCTACTGTTTATGCGCAAAGATTTGATGACGCAGGAGAACCTCAATGGACTTCAGCTGTTCAATTATCAAACACGTCAACTGTTTATAATACCGAATACAGCGGCACTCAAGATGCAGATACTGTATATTTCGGCTATAAAGGCAGCCATTTAAACCGCTTCGATTCGTATTTACAAAGGATAAACCCTGACGGGACATTGCCATGGGGAATCAACGGGATGGACTTTGATGTTAATGAAACCAATTTTGAGATGGACACAAGAATTTCATTTTTCCCCGGCTCACAGTACGTATGGTCAATATGCAATTATACCAATCCTAACCAAAGTGAGTATGGTGAATATGTCCAAAAATTTGATAAATCAACAGGTGCAAGACAATTAACAGACAATGCAAAAATGGTTTATGCCATTAGCAGTGATGACAAGATACATGCAAGTGATCTATTTCTGGTTTATGACCAACCCTTCTTTTTGCTAAAAACAGGTTTTGATAATGGTGCGACTCCAACTACATTAGACGTGTTATTATTGGATAACAATGGGGATTTTGCATGGCCGGAAGAGACTAAACCTATGGCAACTTATGAAGCCAATAAGAAACGGTTACATTTAACCGAAATGGTAAACAGTCAAGCTGTTGCGGTATTTATTGAAGATAAATCCACAGGCTTAAAGATTTATGCTCAAAACTTTATTAATGAATTACCGCTACCTGCACAACCAACATTGATTTCACCTGTGGATGGGGCAATTGACATTCCTCTGACGACAACTTTTAATTGGGCAGATGCACTGGGGGCAGAAACCTATCACATCCAAATAGCGGAAGATGATACATTTACAAGTTTAATTGCAGATGAAAGCGAGATATTAAGCACGAGTTCTGATTTTACTTTGCCTGATTATGAAACAACTTACTTTTGGAGGGTTATGGCCAGTAATGCAACCGGGGACAGTGAGTGGTCAGAAGTGTGGAGTTTCACAACTATATTAATGACCGGATTAGATGAATTAAACTCAAAACAGGAACTGAAAGTTTATCCTAATCCTGCGAATAATTTCGTCTTTATTGATTTTAATAGCCAAAGAAATACTGAAGTTCAAATATCAATTTACAATTCAATGGGGAAAATTTTGGTTATCTCGAAGGAGAATGTTGCACTCGGAAAAAATTCAATTAAATTAGATATAGGGAAATTACTAGCAGGCACTTACTATTATCGGATAACTAATGGGGAAATAAGTTTATCAGGGAATTTTTCCAAAATTAAATAAAGGTGTCTCCACATATGGCCAGGTGTCTGCCATATAGCAGGCATCTGGTCATTTGCAATAAAAAATATAAACAAATGAAAAAGAGTTGTACAGAGGCTATGCAGAATTAATGCTGATGATTTCTAAAAAACATATCAGCTTCTCGTTTTACCTAAAGGTACTAAGGAAAGCATTTTCAAAGTTCTTCAGTGAGGATATCTTAACGCAATCGACAGCACTGGCATATTACATGGGTTTTTCCTTGCCTCCGATGCTGGTTATCATTTTTTATTGCAAATAGCCAGATATCTAATTTTTATGATGCTGCCGGTAGTATTCTGATGTTGATGCTGTGGGTGTATTATACCTCGGCAATTTTCTATTTGGAGGCCATTATTACGCAAAGTCATGATAAACTATTGGCGAAAAAACAAAGAGGCTGATAAACCCTTTATAACAATCCCTATCGTTACGATTTACCGGAGCTTTTTTTCTAAAAACCTTAGCTTGATATAACAATACCTGATTTAGAATGACTTATGTTTTCTACTTCAATATTACAAACCTCTTATATTTTCCAGCTTCTATACCTTTCTTTGACAAACTAAAAACATAAACACCCCTAGAAAGATTTGAAATATTCACAACTGAATTGCCTTGACTAATAGTACCATTTATCACAGGGTTTCCAGAAGTATCAAATATAACAAAATCACTTTTATTAACAAAAGGGGGAAGTATGACCTGAATCTGATTGTTAGCCGGATTAGGGTATATCTGAATTTTGCTTTCTGAATTATCACCTTCCTCTATTCCAAAAACTGATGGTTTTTCAGTTCCTTCATAATAATTTAGTCCACCTGAATAGTTGCCTGTTATTAGGTCAAACCAACCATCATTGTTTATGTCAGCTATCGTAGCTGCAGAGCGCATTCCTTTTTCAATCTCAAAAGGCTCATTATTTATCAGAGCGTGCAGGTTATCTGAACCTGTAAATGCTCCTTCAAGATTTCCTGAAATATCTTCAAAATAAAATATTTTCCCCTGCTCCGAACCAACAATTAACTTAATATCTCCCTGCTGATCCTTGAAAAATCGTGGTGTACTGTATCCATAATAAGAGAGATTGTTATCTGTAACATTCACTTTCCCAAGACTATCTGTCACGTAAGTAAAAACAGGATCGGTAGCAGTTCCTGTGTTTTCATAGTAGTTGAGGTTTCCTTTTCGCTCACCTACAACCAAATCAAGTAACCCGTCTTCATTCAGGTCAAAAAGCTGAGGAGTACTAAAAAATCCCACATTGATTCCCTGATAATTTTCAACAGGAGAAGCATATTCGGGGATAGCCCCCTGCACTGCTGTATTTTCAAGAAACCATAAATCGCCCTCTTCATACCCTATAATCATATCATCATCGCCGTCACTATCAATATCACCAAATGTCGGATAGATTCCGGTAAGTTTTCTCTTGTAAAGATTCGCATAATCACGTGTTACAAATTCAAATGACGGATTATCAACTGTTCCAATATTTTTCAACAAAGCAATATCCGACCAGTAAACCGATTTCAACAGCATCCCGGGATTATAATATGAATAGGTATAATAACCGAAATTGGACACTAGCAGATCAGAAAGGCCATCATTATTATAGTCATAAAAAACCGGATAAGCACCTGCACCAAGGTCAATCATCTCATCCTGAAGAAAATTATCTTTCTCAAACTCAAAAACAGGGTTATTATCAACACCTGAGTTTTCATACAACCATACACTTGTAAAATTCTCTGATGTAATCATGCTTGGATCGAACGGAGAAACAATAAGTTCATTTACATCATCATTATCAACATCAATGTAAGCAGCAAGAGGCATTGAAAAAAGATCAATAGGTTTATCATTGGAAGGGAATAGGGTATCAAAGCTTGTAATATAAGCTTCTTCCAGTGTTCCGCCATTAATTAACTGAATAAGATTTGGATAATCCACATCTCCGAGGAGAAGATCTTTAACACCATTGCTATTCAAATCAAGCATAAGAAAAGTTGAACCTGTATGCCTGTCCTTTGATCCATCAGGAATAATAGCAGAGTTAGAGTTCAGGCCACCTCCAACACAAGTATCGAGGTAGAGGATGTTCGATTCTTCATTTTCGGCAAAATACCCCCAGCAGTCAGCTACCTCAATAAAATCAAGAGAATCGGGAATTCCATACTTTTCCATTGACTGGTTTTGATGATACTCGACAAAGGAACCTAATCCCCAGAAAGTAACAATATCAATATCTCCATCATTATCAATATCCGTTATTCCGGGATAATCTGCATAAGTTGTAAGGATATTGACGTGACCACCTCCCTGGAAAGATGTTATGTAGGGATAGACTATTAGTTCAAACTCCAGCTCTGTGGCAGAGATATTTTTGTAAACCTGTATTCCTGCATATCCGGGAGAGTATGCAAAAATATCCTCTTTCCCATCCATATTATAGTCAACAAGCTCAACCCATTGAAAAAGTTCAGGAAATTTATCTCTATATTCAGGTGCATAGGTATAATCAACCTCACCGGTTGTGCCTCCGTTAAGAAATGTCATTATCCTGTCGCCGTTTCTATCGAATACAAAGAGGTCTTTAATTCCGTCAAAGTTAAGGTCGATCTCTCCAAACTGGCAGGAGTTCATTCCACCGGCCCACGGATTGGCATACTGGCTTTTCGATTCATCAATGACATTTACTTTCTCTCCCCTGCTTGCCGATTGTTGAAAGTAAAGTTGTGAATGGACATTGAATGTGAG
>JAOZLR010000002.1:0-21904 GCA_029934735.1 Bacteroidales bacterium | reverse complement strand
CTCCCCTGCTTGCCGATTGTTGAAAGTAAAGTTGTGAATGGACATTGAATGTGAGAAAAAAAGCAAATAAAACTAATACCGGATTTATATTTGAGTTCATATCTTTGGGATTAAATAAAAGTTTAAATCAAACTCGTTACAAAGATACTGTTTTTCGACATATCATATAAAACAAATTCATTCCAGCACTGCTCTTTTGGATTATAACGACATATGCATTAGGGGCTACTATTGAAATTGCTATAAAAGGATATGCCGTTCCTACGGAACTCTATGTGTTTCAGACTTTATTTCCAGAATCTCACGATTCTGGCCATAATATGTACTGCCTACGGCAGTGTATTAAACTAAAATCCAATAAAATTCTTTGTTAATAAATGAAATTGCCCCAGTTGCAGTGCTTTAAAATAAGAAATCCTTAAAATTCGTTTGTTAAAGGATACTGTTATTTTCTTTTGCAGTATTTCCAAACATAAATCCCGGAGGGATGAAATATTATTGGATGGGATGTAAGTCCCATTATTGAATTAAAACAATAAATTAGTTCCATAGGAACGACATATTTTCATATCTTTACCCTCCAAATTGTCAAATTTTATTAAAATGCCCAATACATATTCACAAATTTATTTACATTTTGTATTTTCGCCAAAATACAGACAAGCCTTGATAAAACCTGAATTTGAACAAGAGCTTTATAAATATATTACAGGGATTGTGAAAAACCTAAACCAGCAAATGATTTGCATTAATGGTATGCCTGACCATTGCCATTTATTGATTCGTCTCCGGCCTGCACTTTCTCCTTCAAAATTAATACAGACTGTAAAGTCAAACTCTTCCTCCTGGGTAAACAAAAAAAAAATCCTAAGCAAAGAATTCAACTGGCAGACAGGTGGTGGAATATTTTCAGTTAGTCATAGAAATATACCTCAGCTTATTAACTACATTGACAACCAAAAAAAACATCACACCAAAACAACATTTAAAGATGAATATTTGAAGTTGCTGAAACATTACAATATTGATTTTAAAAATGAATATCTTCTTGAATTTTTTATGTAGTTAAGTGTGGATAAGAAAAATAAACCTTTTTGTCATATTCATCATCTATTCTGGATTTTATAGCTGTATGTGCACGGGATTATTTATTTAAAAGATATGTCGTTCCTACGGAACTCTTTCTGCTTCATCCCTCATTTTCTGAGTCTTACGACTCTGGCCGCAATATTTACTGCCTACGGCAGTATATCAATCTAATCAAATCCTTATAGAATTCTTTTTCATTGTTAATGACCGACATAACTACCTTTAGCAGTATTTCCAAACATAAATCACGGAGGGATGAAATATTATTGGATGGGATGTAAGTCCCATTATTATGAAAAAATCAAGAATGAGTTCCATAGGAACGAAATATCACTCTGCTCAAAAATTTTAATCCCAAAATCTATTCCCTGCCTTTGACTTTATCTATTATGTTTTATCCTTCATTTAAGTTCAAATTATTATTCTATGCCATTAACTTTATCTATTTAGACTATGGCCTACAACTGAATTCTAATATGCCATCCCTATGGAATTCCTTTTTTTTAGACTTCATTTCCTGAGTCTTACGACTCAGGCCATAATATAAACTGCCTACGGCAGTCTATCAAAGCAATAAAATCTAAAAGAATTCTTTTTAACTGTTAATAAATGATGTTACTGCCTTTTGTAGTGTTTCTGAATACAAAATCCCGGAGGGATGAAATATTATTGGATGGGATGTAAGTCCCATTATTGAATTAAAACAATAAATTAGTTCCATAGGAACGACATATTCTTAGCTCCTTCTGATTTCAAATCCAGGTACATTAAGTTTAAACTATCGGGATCGCTTTTCAAGACCCATCCAAAGCCCCCAACATCTCTCCCAGTCCACCCATCACCTCAGTTGCTTTACCCTGAAGGAAAATATCAGTTAATGAGCCTGTGTATTTTGAGGGTTCTTTGTTTACTTCAATTATTGTAGCACCATTCTGTTTGGCAAGATATGGTAGTTGTGAAGCAGGCATAATCTCTCCGGTTGTACCTATCACCAGCATAACATCGCAGTTTGAGGCATCCTGAAAGGAATTAGCATAAGCTCCCTGCGGAATGCCCTCCCCAAAGAAAATAAAATCGGGTTTTATCAATCCGCCACAGGATTCACATCTCGGTGGAAGTTTCTCAAAATCAATATTATCAACTGTAAAGTGATTATGACATCCTGTGCAAACCAGCTTTTTCATATTACCGTGAAACTCATAAACGGTCTTATTACCGGCCTCATAATGAAGGTTGTCGATATTTTGAGTAATTATTGATTTTAACAGTCCGGCTTCTTCCATTTCGGCAAGGACATAATGCGCCCTGTTTGGATTGGCTTTACCATAATAATCATAAAAAATCTCTTTGATAACAGACCAGGACTCCTGAGGATTCTGATGGAAGAAATCTAACTCAAGAGTTTTCATATCATATTTACTCCAAAGGCCGTCTTTTCCTCTGAACGGGGGAATACCACTTTCGACCGAGATTCCTGCTCCGGTAAATGCTGTTGTAGATTTTGATTTTTTAATTGCTTCTGCGGCTGCTTCAAATAATTGTTTTTCCATATTCAATCCATTTACAGAGCAAAAATAGTGAAAAATACAAGTGGACTAACATTTTTAATCTGCCAGGTTTCGACTTCGCTCAACCTGACTATTAGTGTAACAGTGAATTATGCAAACAGACTACAATTCTATCTCCCGTCAATTTTGTCCAGCATTTCCTGTGCAGATTTGTCTTCAGGGTGCAAATTTATCCAGTTGAGCAAATATTTTCGTGCTTCGGCTTTGTTATTCATATCCAGGCAGAAACCAACTAATGCTGAAATATAATCTCCATTATCAGGGTCAAGATTATAGGCTTTCAGAAATGCTTCTTTAGCCTCCGGCATTCGTTTAAGGTATTGAAGTGTCAGAGCAAGATTAAAATGAACTCTTGGTCTGTCAGGCATAAGATCGGACGCCTTTTGCAAGTATCCGGCTGCCGCTTCATAATCGCTCTTTTCAGCCATTAAGAGACCGAGAGAGTAATATGTGTCTGGAAGTTCCGGATGATTTTTTATCACATCTTTAAGAAGTATCTCAGCCCTGTCGTTATCACCTTGCTTGTTATACAGCATTGCAAGATTGATTTTCGCCGGATAAAAAAGATTATCAATTCTTATCGCCTCTTTATAGTTTTCTTCAGCCTTTTTCAGGTCGCCAAGATTTGAATATAAGTTTCCGAGATTATGCCGGCTTGCTGCAAAATCAGCACTGTAATTCATTACTTCAATATTTTCTCTGATACCTCTGTCAAGATTTATTTTTATTACGGAGTCGATGTATTCGGCAGGAACTGCTGACAATGCTGAAGAAGCGCTCAATCGTACAAGTCGTACAGAGTCTTTTAACATAGGTGACAAATAACTGACATACTCATTCCATGCAGTTACTGGAAATGACTTTACTGCCTCATCCCTCAACAATGGATTTGGATCGTTCAGCATCTTTATAATCACATCAAATGATTTTTGTGATGGATATTGTCCGAGATATCTTGTGGCAGCCGCTCTGATAATGGGAGGATTAAGTTTATCGACCACTATACCTGTCAGATCCCCAGTGGAAGAAACATCACCGCTTAAAGCCTTTGAGAATGGCTCACCGAACTGCGGGCGCTTTTTCAAACCATACCATTTTTCTGTAAAATCGGCTGCCCATTTGGCTGTTTCATCAGTGTGACACTGACTATTGCATGCATTAGGAGTTCCAAGTTCAATACTCAAATCAGGACGAGGAATCCTCATGCTATGATCGCGTCTAAAATCGACGCCCATATAGTAACCACCAGGCATGTGGCAATTAATACACTTTGAGCCTTCACCGACATCAATCACACGTTCCCCATTATTCAGCACAATTGGCTCTCCATCCTCACCAGGGTATTTATGAAAATGATGTTGGTATGTATCATAATCCGCTTTCACATGACATGCCTCACACAACTTATTTTCGCCTTCGTATTTTACTTTCAGACTATGAACATCGTGACAGTCAGTACATCTCACATTGTTCATATACATTTTACTCTGCACAAAAGAGGAGTAAACATAATCCTCCTCAAGAATTTGTCCATCAACGTGATAGTAAGGCTCAACAGGATACTGGGGACCCATAATGTCAAATATTTCCTTTCGTGGATGAATAAAGTCCTCAAATGAACTACGGCGTGCATGACAGTAGGCACATTGCCCGATAAGCTGATCGGATGAAATATTGCTTGTCTGTACCACGAGGCCGTAATTATTATCGTGAGTGCGCTTTTCTTCCGGTATTTCTGCCCACTTAAGATGTTCGGATGAAGGGCCATGGCAAGCCTCGCAACTGACATCTATTTCCGACCAGGTTGTATGAAAGATGTGAGTTTCAGGGTCATAATTTTTCTTCAGATTTGTGGAGTGGCACTCAGCACACATTCCGTTCCAGTTCTGTCCGTTATTAGTCCAGTAAAGCCAGTCATCAGGCTTTATGACCTCACCCTGATGAATAGAATCGGAAAGATGATACCAGCATTTTCTGTCTGTATCCCATGTTATCTGCAAACACTGAAACCTTCCATCCTCAAAAGGAACAAGATATTGCTGTAATGGTCTGACTCCAAAAGTATATGCTATCTGAAAATCTCCGGGCTTGCCATCAGTACCTCGGGTATGAACATAAAACTTACCATCCTTTTTATACATCTTGCTTACAAAGCCATCACGCTCAAACTCCGCATTATTGAAGTCGCCCAGTACTGTTTCATCTGTTGCAGTGTCCATAGCAAGATCATGGTCAGAGCCTTTCCAGGAATGATATTCATCCTGATGACATTCAATACAACTTTCTCTTCCAACAAAAGTTGCTTTTGACATCTGAATCTTTTCAGGATTATTGCATTGGGTAAGAAAAATAATAAATAAAATTAGTATAACCCCAGTAAAGGTAATACTACTAGAATACAATTTTTTTACATTAATAAATTTCATAGAATAATTATATTGGAACAATTATATTTACAGCTACAGCAACAGATTTTCTTTAAAAATTCGAATTCCTCACATATAGAATTCTGCAAAAATCGTTTTTATGTTGCTACAAAACTATTAATAAAAAGGAAGATTGAAATATTTCTTTTCATTTTTTTATTACTTTTGCGATTCTAAATAAAAAAACAACATTTAAACTAAATAAATTATGAAAACAAAAATTTCCATTCTGATTCTGTTATTCGCAGTTTCTGCTACTTACAGCACATTTGCACAATTAACAATCCTGACAGGGCCTGAGCAGCTAACTTATTACAGGTTTGTAGAAGATTTAAATACTGTTATCGGTGGAGAAGACACCAAACCGTTTATTAATAGAAAAAGCAGTGGATCAGCAGACAATTTCAGGCAAATTACCGACCCTGAATCACCTTACAAGGTTGCATTAATCCAGGAAGATTACCTCTATTTTATGAAAGCTTATGACAGTCGTATGAATACGGAGGTTACTAACAGTTTAAAAGTTATTGCGCCTTTGGCAAACGAAGAAATTCATGTAGTCACAACTAAAGAAAGCGGCATCAAAAAGCTTCAGGATTTACAAAAAAAGATAGTTGCTATCGGGACTAAAAATATGGGAACATATGCAACTGCATCTCTGATTAAAGACAAATCAAAGGTTGCCTGGAGTTCGAGAAATATTCATTTTGACCAGACTTTAAACGCCCTTTTTATGGGCCAAATCGATGCATTTTTCATTGTCGGCACTGCTCCAATAGAAAAGCTTAATATGAACCCCAAAGCTCTCTCAGTACCTCTTGACTTAGTAGAGTTAAATGATTTCAACGGATGGGCAAAGTACTATAATAATGATACAATTCGCACTACAGATTATATGTGGCTTGACCATGATGTTCCAACTTTTAATGTCAAAACATTACTCATCGTTAATGAGTCTAAACTTACTGATGAGGATAAAGGCGAATTGAGTGAGTTAATAAATGAGCTGAATGCAAATCTTGCCAAACTAAAAGAGGTGGGACATCCAAAATGGAAAGAAGTTAACTTGCAAGAGTGGGATGCTATGGATTGGCCTCTCTACAAGTAATCGTTTTTACAATAAACAAAAAAACCTCCGGTGGAATTCCACCGGAGGTTTTTTTTATGGAATAACCACGGTTGTATTCATTCCGAAAATACCCAAAACTCACAATTAAGTATCCACATTCGGAATATACCTATTTACAGGCATTTAAGTAATGAATTATCCGCTGTGAATGGCAATTCCTGTGAGTGTATTTCTTAAGCCTTAAACGAATTAAATACCTTTCACTTTATATTTCAGCAAGTTGGAAGTTTAATAGCATATTTCTCATTCCAGTTTGAACCTGCTTTCCAATTTATACACTAATCTACGAAAATGAAATACCCTCTTATTTTCGGATAATGAAGTTGTTTTTGCAATTTCCCTTATCTATCAGAGTATCAACGATATTATGCAATTTTTCAATTTTGGTACGCTTTTGTAATAAGAGGAAATCACACTGAAGAACTAGTAATTACAATTTGAACAAAATTTAGAAATGAGCAACGAAGAAATCAAAAAGGCGGAACTAAGAAAATCAGAAGAAAAATTTTCCCAAACCTTTTTCTACATTCAGGTGGTAAGTTTAGTAATAGCAATAGTCAGCATCTTTTTAATCAAGTAAGAAATAAAATAAAATATTAACAAAAATTTAAGACCGTGATTACATCTATTGACTTTCAGAATTTGACCGAAGATTTAAAATGTTATGTAATATTAAACAATGGTCAACACGTTGCCGAGAGAAATTATGGAATTTACAACATACAGCTTTATAATGTTTATGGCTTTTATGTAGAAGTTTTTTACTTACCCGGCTCAGAAGAGATAGACCAAATAGTTGCAGTCCATTCAGACGAAATACTCGAACTTTATTTAGATAGTATAGATATCTCCGACCTTTTTATGTAAAAGTCGGAATATCAACAGATTCTTCTTTTTCTTCATAATTCTTAGTTAAATACCCCTTTGAGAATCTCAAGGGGGTATTTCATTTGACCAAAAGGCATAGAAACCTGAACACCGGCGATATCCGGTTTTAATAACTCAATAGTCTCCCTGGCTATTTCAAGTCCTGTTTCACGAGCTTCCTCCTTCGATTTTGTATTGTACATTCTCTGCATAATATAATCAGGTACAGAAGCACCAGGAACTTCATTATTCATAAACTCTGCATTTCGAACACTGACCAGTGGCCACACTCCGGCAATAATAGGAATCTTAATATGCTCAATGCGTTTCAGAAAACGATAAAACAGTTCATTATCAAATACTGGCTGCGTTATTGCAAACTCAGCTCCTGCTTTCACCTTCCATTCAAACCTGCGTATTTCATAGTCAAGGTCAATGGCACCCGGATTAACTCCCACACCAATAAAAAATGCAGTCTGGCTATCCATTGGATTACCTCCAAGGTCCTGGCCTCGGTTTAAATAATTAACAACATTTGTCAATCCAATAGAGTCCACATCAAAAACAGCGGTCGCATCAGGATAGGTACCCATTTTCGGTGGATCGCCTGTAATTATCAGCAGGTTCTTTATTCCGGCAGCATAGGCACCAAGCATATCCCCAACCATTCCAAGCAGGTTCCTGTCGCGGCAGGCATAATGCTGAATAACCTCTATACCAGCCTGCTGCTGCATCATCAATGACAAATAGCTTGCACCCATCCTCGACAATGCTCTTGGTCCATCCGGAATATTTATAGCATCCACACCTGCCTGTTTTAAATGAGATGCCTGTTCAATAGCAACAGACGGGTCTATCCCTTTCGGGGGAACAATTTCAACAGTTGTAACAAATTCATTATTACATATCTTTCTTGCAAATTCCGATTTCTCACAAACAGGCACTGCAGGCATAAACGACTCTTCAATCTTAACTTCAAGCGGCTTTGCGACTATCTTCCTCGGCTGAATAGCCTGTATGGACTTACGCATCTCCTTTATAAATGTAGGATTTGTACCACAACAACCACCTACTATTCGCGCACCAGCCTGGATAAAGCGTTTGGTATATTCGGCAAAATAATCGGCTGTGGCAAGATATATATTACGACCATCAACATTTTGCGGAGTTCCCGCATTTGGCATTACACTCATCGGCACACCTACAACACTGTTCATTTTCTCAAGGGCATCAAGCATTGGCTTTGGGCCAACACTACAATTGATACCTACAACATCAGCTCCCCATTGCGACATACGTGTAGCAAACATCTCAGGTGGTGTTCCGAAAAGCGAGTTTCCCTCATTATTAATAGTCATCTGCGCAATAACAGGAATATCATACTCCCCTTTTATAGCAAGTATTGCCTGCTGAATAAGGTGAAGGTCAGAGAATGTTTCGAGTATTATCAGGTCAACTCCCCCGTCAATCAACCCTTTAACCTGCTCAAGAAATATTTCACGGGCTTCGGATTCGGCAAGAGGGCCCCATGGCTCCAATCTTTCATCAAGAGGACCAATGGAACCGGCTACATATATCTCATCTCTGGCAATTTCGCGAGCCAGTTTGGCTCCTGTGTAATTTATTTCATAGGTCTTGTCCTCCAGGCTATGCTTTTGAAGTTTAAGCCTGTTAGCTCCAAAAGTATTTGTTTCGATAACATCTGCCCCGGCCTCAACATACGAGCGGTGTATCTCCTGTATCAGTTTCGGTCTTGTAAGATTCAATTCATCATAACAACTGTTAATAAAAACTCCCCTGTTGTATATTTCTGTTCCAATGGCTCCATCAAAAAGAACCAGGTTATCTTTCATATATTCAAGAAACGATATTTTCATTTTTATCTTTTTTACCAATTCAAATTTACACTCAGCCACTTTTCGACCTGCTTTTCACTTACGCCCTTTCGCTTTGCGTAATCTTCAACCTGGTCTTTTCCAATCTTACCAACCATAAAGTACTGCGATTCAGGATGTGCAAAATAATAGCCACTAACTGAAGCTGCCGGATACATTGCAAAATTCTCAGTAAGCGCTATTCCTGTTTTTCTTTCAACATCGAGAAGGTCGAAAATCACTTTCTTTTCCGAATGCTCAGGACAAGCAGGATATCCGGGTGCTGGGCGAATACCTCTGTATTTTTCTCTCAAAATCTCCCTGACATCAAAATCTTCATTTTTATTGTATCCCCAAAACTCTTTTCTAACCCTATAATGAAGCAATTCGGCATAGGCCTCAGCAAGCCTGTCTGCCAGCACCTTCATCATTATGCTATTATAATCATCACTATTACTTTCGTAATGTTTAATCCACTTTTCCAACCCGACGCCTGCCGTTACTGCAAAGAAGCCAATGTAATCATCTATTCCGGTATTTTTGGGAGCAATAAAATCGGCAAGACAAAAGTTCGGCTTTCCCTTCTCTTTTAACTCCTGATTTCTTAAAAATCTAAAATTTGCAACTACCTTTTTACGTCCCATATTTGAATACACCTCAAGATCATCTCCAACAGAATTTGCCGGATATAGTCCTATAACTCCCTTTGCAGTCAACCTCTTTTCTGACACTATTTTGGCAAGAAGATTATTAGCATCATCAAATAATTTCTTTGCCTCGTCACCTTTGACAGGATCATTAAAAATTTTTGGGTATCTTCCATTTAGATTCCACGCACGGAAAAAGAAAGTCCAGTCAATAAATTCTATAATATCCTCCAACGGATAATCATCAAAATATTTTGCCCCAACAAGGTGAGGTTTAACTATATCATTAGCATCCCAAATACTTTTCAATCTATTATCTCTCGCTTCGGGAAGTGAAATATATTTCTTTGTTTGTATTTTTGATTCGTACTTTTCCTTAATACTATCATATTTATCTTTAATCTTCTCCACATACTCCTGCTTCATATTCTCAGATATCAGGTTTGCTGATACGCCAACACTCAAAGAGGCATCCTTAACGTAGATCACCGGAGCATTATAATTCGGAGCAATTTTAACGGCAGTATGAATTTCTGATGTTGTAGCACCGCCAATCAGCAGTGGGATATTCATCCCAAGCCTTTCCATCTCTTTTGCAACGTGTACCATCTCTTCCAGCGAAGGTGTTATCAAACCGCTAAGTCCAATAAGGTCAGCATTTTCATCCTTAGCTGCCTGAATAATTTTATCGGCTGGAACCATAACACCAAGATCAATCACCTCAAAATTATTACAAGCCAGTACCACTCCCACAATATTTTTGCCGATATCGTGTACGTCACCCTTAACTGTCGCCAGAATAATCTTTCCGGCTGACCGAACTTTCCCCTCGGCCTCCTGCTCCTGCTCAATGAAAGGAAGTAATTTAGCAACCGCCTTCTTCATCACCCGTGCTGTCTTCACAACCTGCGGCAGAAACATCTTGCCTTTCCCAAAGAGGTCTCCAACAACATTCATCCCATCCATCAATGGGCCTTCAATTATATCAAGAGAGCGCTTGTACTTTTTACGTGCTTCCAGAACATCATCTTCAATAAAGTCAGCATTCCCCTTAATAAGTGCATACCTAAGCCTCTCCTCCACATCACCTTTTCTCCATTTATCCCATTGCACTATATCCTTACTCCTGGTATCCTTAACTTTTTCGGCATAAACTATAAGTCTATCAGTAGCATCCTTTCTTCTGTTTAGTATAACATCTTCAACCAGAATTAGCAAATCTTTTGGAATATCATCATAAATCTGCAACATACCTGCATTGACAATTCCCATATCAAGTCCGGCATTAATGGCGTGATAAAGGAAAGCTGAGTGCATTGCCTCACGCACAGTGTCGTTTCCTCTGAACGAAAATGAAAGATTACTAATACCACCACTGACCTTTGCATAAGGCAGATTATCTTTAATCCATCTTGTAGCATTAATAAAATCAACGGTATAGTTGTTATGCTCCTCCATTCCCGTTGCTATGGTAAGAATATTAGGGTCAAAGATGATATCTTCCGGAGGAAATTGAATATCCTTTGTAAGAATCTGATAAGCTCTTCTACAAACATCAATTTTCTGTTTGAAAGAAGCAGCCTGTCCCTGTTCGTCAAAAGCCATAACAACAGCAGCAGCACCATAATCACGTATTTTAGCTGCTCTCTTCTTAAACTCCTCCTCCCCTTCTTTAAGGCTGATGGAATTCACAATAGCCTTTCCCTGAACACATTTCAGGCCTGCCTCAATGACTGTCCATTTTGAAGAGTCGATCATTACCGGAACCCTGGCAATATCCGGTTCGGCTGCGATAAGATTCAGAAAAGTAACCATTGATTTTTCTGCATCCAGCAAGGCATCATCCATATTAATATCGATAATCTGTGCACCATTTTCAACCTGCTGCCTTGCAACTGAGAGAGCCTCATCAAATTGTTCCTCACGAATCAGCCTGGCAAACTTCCGTGAACCGCTTACATTAGTACGCTCCCCAATATTTATAAAATTACTTCCCTTGTACACCTTTAACGGTTCAAGCCCGCTTAACAATAGCTCGTGTTGCGATACCGGCACTTTTCGTGGAGATGCTTTTTCTGCCAGCTTAACAAACTCTTTAATATGTTCAGGTGTAGTTCCGCAGCACCCACCAATAATATTTGCAAACTTATTATCAAGGAAATCTTTCATCTGTACTGCCATAATCTTCGGAGTCTCATCATATTCTCCGAATTGATTCGGCAACCCCGCATTTGGATAAACGCTGGTGAAGTAAGAAGCCTTATCAGATAACTCCTCGAGATATGGTCGAAGATCTTTTGCTCCCATTGCACAATTCAGCCCTACAGTAAGCAGGTCGAGATGCGAAATGGAAGTTAGGAATGCTTCTGTTGTCTGGCCGGAGAGTGTTCTTCCGCTGGCATCAGAAATAGTTCCGGAAACCATAACCGGCAACTTAACACCTTTTTCCCTCTGAGCATCAGAGACAGCCATCAGAGCAGCTTTGGCATTAAGTGTATCAAAAACCGTCTCAATAAGGAAAAGGTCAACACCACCTTCTATTAAACCAAGGGCCTGCTCCTTGTATGCTTCATACAGGTCATCAAAAGTAACAGCCCTGAAACCGGGATTATTAACATCAGGCGACATGGAAGCGGTTTTACTTGTCGGACCCATTGAGCCTGCTACATATCTGGGTTTTTCGGGAGTTAGCAGAGTATATTTATCAGCAGCCTGTCTTGCAATCTTTGCTGAGGCTACATTTATCTCATAAGCCATATCTTCCATATAATAATCAGAGAGGGATACACTTGTTGAGTTAAAGGTGTTAGTTTCGATAATATCTGAACCCACCTCAAGATATTTCTCGTGTATCTCACTAATTATTCGCGGCTGAGTGACTGATAGCAAATCGTTATTACCTTTTAAGTCATATTTGAATCCGACAAACCTCTCTCCTTTAAAGTCCTTCTCTTCAAGATCATACTGCTGAATCATTGTACCCATTGCCCCATCAAGCACAAGTACCCGATGTTTGAGTTCCTTCTTAATATCCGGTTTTCTTATCATCTTTTTTTCTGAGATTCACAATATTAACATAAGCAAAAGTACAATTATGTTTCAAATTATCCATAATTTCGTTTCTATTTCTCCCATTCTGTTATCTTTGCAATTAAATAACAAACAAAAGAGAAAAATGTTGGTAATTCAAGAAGCTAAAACGACGAAACAGACAAAGCAATTTATTAAATTGCCATTCAGCATTTATAAGAACGATCCTATGTGGGTTCCTCCAATAATTAAAGATGAGCTGAAACAACTCTCGCCCGAAACAAGCCCGTTCTTTGAATATTGTGATGCAAAATTCTGGACCGCCTGGGAAAATAATAAATGTGTTGGAAGAGTCGGAGCGATAATAAACCACGAGTACAATAAGAAGACTGGAAAAAAGTTTGGCCGTTTTACACGAATAGAATTCATTGACGACAGGAATGTATCAAAAAAGCTTATCGAAACAGCCGAAGGATGGCTCGGTGAACAAGGAATGGAGATTATTCATGGGCCTCTGGGCTTCAGTAATCTTGAGGGGCAGGGAATGCTAATCGAAGGCTTTGACTACTTACCTTCAATAGCTTCTGTATATCACAAACCATATTACAAAGAACATATTGAAGCTCTTGGATTTGAAAAAGAAAATGACTGGGTAGAGTTCCGGTTAACGATTGGTGAAAATGTAATAAATAAAGGAATAAGGGGTGCTGCGATTGTTAAAAGAAGATATGGATTTGAGGTAACTAAACCCGAATCTACTAAAGAATTACAACAATATGTAAAACCATTATTCCTGCTTCTTAATGATGCATTTCAGGAACTACCCTATACAACTCCATTCAATGACAAGATGATTGATGCTATTGCCGGAAAGTACTTTAAGATTTTAAACCCTAAATTTGTCCGAATTGTAAAAAAAGATGATGAATTAGTTGCTTTCGTTGTAGGAATGCCTTCGCTGTCAAGAGCTATGCAAAAAGCAAATGGACGACTGTTCCCTTTTGGAGTTTATCACATAATGAAAGCTTTGAAGAAACCGAAAACTATTGACCTTTTGCTTACAGGAGTAGCACCAAAGTATCACACTTCAGGAGCAGCAGTAATACTATTTGCAGAGCTGCAACAGGAGGTGCTTAATATGGGTATTAATCAGATGGAAACCACAGGTATTTTTGAAACAAATCATAATGTCATTAGCAACTGGAAAAATTACGAACATATTCAGCATAAAAGACGCAGGTGTTTTATGAAAGAGATCAAAACTCAAAACAAAAATGTCAAATAAGTCTCAAAAAAATAAAAATTTAATACTAAAGAGAGCGTTTTGAATATTGGGATTTTTATAGATTGTTATTTATCTGTTGTTTGTCAATTGTAAGTTGTATTTTATTTTAACAATTACCTAGAAGTTAAATCGTTAACTCTTTATGCAAAAAACGACAATACTATTATTACTATTTCTTGTAAGCAACATAGCCTTTGCACAAGTTGATGCCTATGAAGATGCTACGATTACTGCAGGGCTACCTGTAAAACTGAGTGCTGTATATGAGGGTTATTTTGGGACTCTGGTTACAGTTCATGATGATGATTTTGCAGGCCCTTTTGATATAGGTTTCGATTTTACGTTTTACGGAGAGACGGCTTCTCAATTTATGATCGGGGCAAATGGCGTGGTCAGCTTCAATCTCTCCCAGGGGGCATACCGCGATCCGGTGTCAATCCCAAATAACAAGATGGAGAAGGCTATTTACGGGCCATATCAGGATTACTTTTCGCATGGAAGCACAAACAGCAATAATGTATATTACAAAACAGTTGGCACAGCACCTGACAGAAAACTTATAGTTGGGTGGTGTGAAGCGCCAATGTATAATTGTACTGACCAGAAAGTAACATTTCAGATTGTTCTTTTTGAGACCGGGAAAATTGAAAATCATATTATTAACAAACCGAAATGCACCTATTTACTCAATAAAGCTACTCAGGGACTAAACTACAATTTTGACAAAGGTGTTCAGGTCCCGGGCAGAAACGGTACATCCTGGACTACCTCAAATGAATCGTGGGAATTTGAGCCCGACGGAAATGATAGTTATACTGTAAACCAAATAGATTTTTTACCTGAAGTTATAGCTCCAAAATCGAACCTGTCGCTAACCTGGTATGCAGGCAGTTATCCAGGAGGAGAGGTTATAAGCACCTCAACCTCTTTAATTGTAAACCCTACTGAAACAACCTCCTATTTTGCAGAGATAACACTTTGTGGAGGTACTAAATATTATGATGAGGTAAAAATCACAACTATACCACTTCCCACTGCTTTCAGGCCTGAAAGCAATATTGAGCAGAACAGGATTTTCAACATCTTCGCATATCCTGTTGACAATATCCAAAATTTTAAAATGTATATTTATGACCGATGGGGCAAGCTGGTTTTCGACACCGATGATATTTCACAGGGTTGGGACGGCGAAGGAAACAACGGTCAATTATGCGCAGCAGATGTTTACGTGTGGGTAATATATTATGAAACCGAGAAAAACAAACTCACCAATAAAGGTAGTGTGACGCTTGTGAGATAGGATATTAGGAACGAGATGAGAGATGCTAGATTTAAGAGCCAAGATGCTAGATTTAGAGCCAAGATATAAGTCCTGAGATGCTGGGTTTTAGGATTTCCAATTGTGGTTAAAAAACAATACAGAAAACATAAAAAAAGCCCCGATGAGGCGGGGCTTTCCATCATAAAATATATCTTTAATTCTCTGGAGTTTTTGGTGTTGGCATTGTAATACCAAGCTTAACTTTTACCTTATCCATCATATCATCACTAGGTTCGGCGTATAGCAATAAACCTTCAGTGCTGTTAAAAACATAAGTATAGCCTTCTTCTTTAGCGACATCCTCGACAGCCAATCTTGCCTTATCAATAATAGGAGCTGTAAGATCAGCTTCTTTGCTTTGAAGATCCTGAGTTGCCTGAGCATTAAAATCATCAAGTCTTTGTTTCAGATCATTTATTTCTGCTTCTTTTGTTTGGCGAATGATATCTGACATTCCGCTCATGTTTGCCTGATATTCATTAAACTTGTTCTCGAGTTCAGCCTGCATAGCAGCAAACTGGTCTTGCAAACTTTTGTTGTATGCTTCATAAACAGTTCTAACGGAATCAAGCCCGGGCATCATACTGTACAGGGTTGCAAAATCTAAATGTCCTAATTTGTATTTTGACTGCGCAAAAGTGTTTGATGATACCGTTATTGCTACAACAATAATAAGTAAACTAACTAATTTTTTCATTTTCTTTAAATTATTTTATCTTTAATTTGAGGCGCAAAAGTATGTAATAATTTTATTGAAACAACAAAAATATCACATATCATAAAAAAATACTATCTGTTTTAAGAAACATTAACAGTTTATTACTTTCCACCCTTTCTTACCGGACCGGGGGCATTACCTCCAGGTTTTGACGGGCTCCTACTTGGATTTGAGGCAGGTGTATTCTTTTTAACCCTATCTTCCTTACGCACTGTACCCAACTCGGCACCTACCTTATCAAGGACATCATCACTGATATCATATTTTGCATTAACATAAAGAATCGACAGGCTTCCTGCTTTATCGAACACAAAAGAGTAGTTTTTATCGACTGCTATCTCTTCAATAGCATTAAATATCTTCTCCTGAATCGGTTTTACAAGTTCCTCTCTTTTCAGAAACAGATCACCATCTGTACCAAATCTCTGACTTTGAAACGTTGCAAGCTCCTCCTTTTTTTTATTGATCTCCTCTTCCTTTTTGTTTTTCACATCTTCGGGCATCAGAACAGCCTCAGCCTGAAAATCCTGTATCATCTTATTAATTTCATCTATTTTTCCCTCTATCTCCTGTTGATATTCGGCTGCATATTCATCAAGCTGATTTTGTGCATCCTTATATTCAGGAATATTTTCAAGGATATATTCCGTATCAACATAAGCATACTTTTGAGCAACCGAAACTGTCGTAAAACAGACAAACAGCGCTAAAGCAATTACCGAATATTTCATAATCTTAGTTTTTATTCTTTATAACGATTTATTTCAAGATTTATTTAATCAATCGACTGATTAATTGAGAAGTGGAACTGTCCTCTATTAGCATTCGGCAGTCCGGGAACAGGATCAAAACCATAACCCCAGTCAAGACCAAGGATACCAAACATAGGCAAAAACACTCTAAGCCCTACACCGGCAGACCTGTAAGCCTCGAACGGGTTAAAATCATTAAACCTTAACCAGGAATTACCTGCTTCAAGAAATGTAGCAACATAAATAGTAGCACTTGGATTCAAAGATATCGGATACCTCAGTTCAAGCGTAAACTTGTCATAAATAGTTCCTCCAACATTACTCGACCTCCAATAGTGAGGTGTCAGAGAATTGTTTTCATAACCTCTCATCCCAATTAGCTCACGTCCGTCCATATTATTATATCCTGACAATCCGTCACCTCCAAGGTAATACCTTTCAAACGGAGTCACACCAAGATCCTTATTCCATGCGCCAAGAAAACCAAACTTTGCCCTTGCCATCAAAACCAGATTTTTATAAATTGGAGTAAAGTAAACAGCTAACAGGTTCCACTTATGATATTCAAGCCACTCATACTTCTGTATATCATCCAATTCTGCATAATTCCTGTTTGTGAATCCCGAAAACGGGGGAGTAAAATCAAAAGAGACCGAAACATTAGATCCATTCCTGGGATAAATTGGAAAGTCAATCGAATTACGGGCAAGCGTAATATTAAAACTAATGTTATTATATGTTCCTGTACCTCCACCAAATGTGAAAATTTGTGTATATTTATAGAGGTCATATCTCTGGAAGTTCACAGCTGTATAAAGTGAGAAATAGTCATCAGGCCAGCTCAGACGCCTTCCCAAACCAACAACAACTCCATCGATTTTAAACTGATGCCAATCGGGAGTATCACGCCCTGCACCATAAGAATATACAGAGTGATAATAGCTAACTGTAAATGCATGAGGTTTTTTACCTCCAAGCCAGGGCTCGGTAAATGAAAAGCTGTAGCTTATATATCCCTTTCCATAGGATTGCAACCTAAGACTGAGTTTTTGTCCATCACCTGTCGGAACAGGGCGCCACATTTTTGTTTTAAAGATATTCCTTAAAGAGAAATTGTTGAATGAAACACCGAGTGTACCAATGATACGCCCATATCCCCAGCCTCCGGAAAGCTCAATCTGGTCAGAGGACACCTCTTCAAGCTGATACTCAACATCCACTGTACCGTCAACCTGATTAGGAACAATATTTGGATTAATAGTTTCAGCATTAAAATATTTTAATTGTGCCAGCTCACGCGTTGTCCTGATAATATCCGAACGAGAGAATAATTGCCCGGGAACAGTCCTCATTTCCCTAATAACAACATGATCATTTGTCCGTGTATTTCCTTTTATTGACACATTTTTAATTGTAGCCTGCTTCCCTTCATAAATACGAACTTCAATATCTATTGAATCGTTGCGCACACCAACCTCAACCGGTCTGGCAGAAAAGAACAGATATCCATCATTCATATATAATGAACTTACATCATCTTCACTCTGGTTAAAAGTCAGGTTTTGATTAAGCAATTCATAATTATAAATATCTCCTTTCTGTATTCTCAACACCTTATCAAGAATGGCATCCGGATATTTTGTATTGCCAACCCAATAAATATTTCCGAAGTAGTATCTGTTACCTTCATTTAATGTAATGTCAATACTTATGGTTCCATCATAGTTTCGATAAACAGAGTCCTTAACAATAAGGGCATCACGATATCCTTCCTCATTATAAGAATAAACTAAATTTACCTTATCCTCCTCATAACTATCTTTAATAAACTTTGATGCTTTAAATACTCTGAGTTTAATATTTCTGTCTATATATTCTCTTGTGTATTCCACCAGAGCATCAAACCTTAAGGTAGCAACATCTCTCACAGCATTCAAAATGAGGCTCTCAAAATCATCCATGGGTTTGAAATTACCCTTTTCCTTTGTCTCTTTAAGAGAGCTTTTTATCTTTTCATCTGTATAATGCTTATTTCCATATATATTGATGCTCTTGATCTTAACCTTCTCTTTTCTATCAATATTAAAAACAAGCTTAACGTGATTTACTCTGGCAGTATCCGCTTTTACATCAATGTTAACCTCCGTTTCAAGATAACCCTTTTCGACGAAATAGCCTTTAATTGAATTTTCAGCACGGAGTAGCAGATTATCAGTAACAACATTACCACGAGTAAGTTTTAACGTTTCCCTGATCTTATCAATTTCAGCTTTCTTCGCCCCATTGAACGCAAAGGAGGACATTCTGGGCCGTTCTTTAAGGTCAATATTCAAAAAAACCTGAGTTCCTTCGACTTTAGTAATAGTGATAATGATATTTTTAAACAGGCCTTGTTTCCAGAGATTCTCAATTGCCTTGGCAGTCTGATCACCGGGAATACGGATCTTGTCGCCAACCGATAATCCCGAAAGCATTATCAAAGCATTATTATCAAGATATTTAACACCCGAAATCGTAATCCCACCTAGAAGATACTCCTTGGGATTGGCATAATCAACAATCTTGTCGCCAATTGACACCTGAGCATTTAAACTAAAATCTATAATAAGCAGTATGAATATAAGTCCTGTAAATTTCAGCTTCATCTTTCTATTTTGAAACAATTTGTTCACTCGTTTTACCAAATCTTCTTTCCCTTTTTTGAAAATCCACAATAGCTTCAAATAGATCCTCACGTCTGAAGTCAGGCCAAAGCTTAGGAGTAAAATAAAACTCAGCATAAGCAATTTGCCAAAGCAAAAAATTGCTTATCCTGTACTCGCCACTCGTTCTGATAAGCAGTTCGGGGTCAGGAATATTTGCAGTTGTTAAATATGACGAAAACAGGTCATTGTTGATATCATCAGGCGTCAACTCTCCCTTTTGCACTTTCTCTGAAATAATTTTTGCAGCATTAACAATTTCCCATCTAGAACTGTAGCTCAACGCCAAAACCATTGCCATCTTATCGTGGTGAGCGGTTTCATTTATAGCATATTGCAACTCCTTAAAAGTATTATCTGGTAGCGACTTAAGATCGCCAATAGCAAGAAGGCGAATATTATTATCGTGAAGAGTTTTAATCTCCTTATTAAGAGTCTTAACCAGTAATGTCATTAGAGCATTAACTTCCGACCTCGGCCGTTTCCAGTTTTCTGTAGAAAATGCGTATAATGTCAGATATTTAATACCAATTTCAGCAGCACCTTCTGCTGTTTCCCTCACAGACTTAACTCCGCTGGAATGTCCAAAAGTCCGCAACCTGCCACGTTGCTTGGCCCAACGTCCGTTTCCATCCATAATTATGGCAATATGCTCAGGTAACCTGCTTTTATCTATTTGGTCTTTAAAATTCATTATTCATAAAAAATCTTTAACCTCTATTTTCGTCTTTCAAAATCAGAGCATTTACTTCTTTTAGTCAAATCTATATTATAAGTAATCGTAAATCCTGCAAAAGAGTACCAATCATTTGTTTCCGAATTTCCCCGCTGCTGATATGGTTCATGATTCTTCCCAGGATCAGAAACTACCAGATAAGGATAATTGGGATCACCGGGTTGAACTGTTGAGGAGCTCAGGTAATAAGTTGTACTTACATCATCAACATAATCTGTATATGTCTTGCGCATTCCCCACTCAACCGAAAGTGCGATCTTTTTCGATACGCTGTATTTCAATCCGAGTCCAAAAGGAATGGAAAAATGAAAATAGGAATACTCCTGACGGGTTCCGTTATCATCAAAACTAGTCCCTTGCCCCTCAGTATGAAAATCCCTCAAATTCTTTCCATCATTCATAGGTCTGTTATAAAAAAAACCAGCACCACCAAAAAGATATGGAGAAATAAAGTCCTTCATACTTCCGGTGAAATATCTCAAAAAATTAAACTCCATCACAGCCGATAGCTCATAAATATCAGAATCGAACCTCAACCCGCGCTCAGGTAAAAAGTTTGATTTGTCATCGTCACCTATCAAACTTCCTTTTAATCCATTTAATTTTATTGTCCACCTTGAAGATAGGTTATATCGTGCAACAACACCATAGGAAAAAGCAGTCTGCAAGAAAGGATACTTTGGGTTCAGGTCGCCCATATAAAAAGACCCGCCACCAAATGCACCAACTTCAAGCTGTGCCTTTCCTGCAAATGCAACAGTAATAAAAACGATAACTAAAACTAATTTTCTCATAAAGCACTGCAAAAATATAACTTTTATCCTTACTAATCTAATTTCTCACATCAAGACCCCACATAAGTTTTTTACGGATAGTTCTGAAATAGCTTTCATCATCCATTTGAACAAGGTTCACGGTGAAGTTTTCCTTCATAATAGTCAGTTCCACAGATGAATCCACAGCTTCTGCCCTCGAATCAAGACCAATAAAAAACTCTTTAACTCTTCCTTCAACCTTAATTCTTATCACACAATTGTCAGGGATAACGATAGGCCTTACTGTTAAATTGTGTGTAGCAATGGGTGTTATAACAAAATTCTGAGACCCCGGAAGGATGATCGGCCCGCCTGCACTCAGCGAATAAGCTGTTGAGCCGGTTGGCGTACCAACAATAAGGCCGTCAGCCCAATATGTATTCAGGTATTCATCATCCACATACGTTTTGATTGTCAGCATCGAAAACGGAATCTTCCTGTAAACAGTTAGCTCATTAAGGGCATAATTCTGCTCACCAAAAATATTCTTTTCAGTTTCCACTTTAAGCAAAGTCCGTTTGTCAATTTTATATTTCCCCTCAAAAAGCTTGGTAACAGCATCTTCGATTTTATCTTTCGATATAGAGGATAAAAAACCCATCCTCCCAAGATTGATTCCAAGTATTGGAATCCCCGAATCGCGCACAAAATTTATCGTATCCAGAAGGGTACCGTCGCCTCCAATGGAGAATAGAATATCAACCTTACCGATTATATCCGTATGATCATTAAACCATCCAATCTCAGATTTAAAAGGGATGTTCTTTTTAAAACTTGAAAAACAAGGTTCATAAACATATATTTTAGCACCATAACTTTCCAGGTTTTCAACAAGTTGCCTGATATAAGGCCTTTTTTCATCTGTAAATGTTTTGCCGAAAAGGGCTATTTTTTTCATCCTAAAAATTTAATAACCGGTCTGAATGACCAGTTAGATTTGCAAGA
>JAOZLR010000404.1 GCA_029934735.1 Bacteroidales bacterium | reverse complement strand
CTTGCAACTTTATTGCGTGGGGCACAGCAATTTATGGAGGATTTGATGATAGAAGATCCTGATCACATTAAAAAAGTGATTGATTATTGCAGGCAGGCAGGTACTGTCTTTGCTAAAGCCATGAAAGAGACAGGTGCTCATGTGACGTCTATTGGAGATGCTTATGCAGGTCCCAGTCTGATCTCTCCGGATATGTTCAGAGAGTTTGCATTAAATCCTGAAATTCTGATGACAAAGGATGTCCAGGGTCATGGGATGCCTTTTTCAATTCATATTTGTGGAGATACTACGAGTATTATTCGGGATATGGCCACTACCGGCGCCAAAATTCTGGAACTTGACTGGCAGGTGGACCTTGGATGGGCAAGAACAGTAGTTCCTGAGGATACTATATTGATGGGGAATATTGACCCTTCTGATCCATTGGTGTTGGGAACACCTGCTAAAGTTGATGCTAAGGCAAAAGAGATTATTCAGAAAACAAAAGGAAAAGGACTGTTTCTAAGTTCCGGATGTGCAATGGGACGAAATACCCCACCGGAAAACTTCCGGGCAATGGTGGAGGCTGCTAAGAAGTATGGTACAGAGGCGCAAATTTTAGAGATGAGAGGGTGAGCCTCAATCGCTAATATAGCCCCGGGTTAAAATATTTTCCTTAATGAATTCAATGACAATAAAAAAGCAGGAAATCAAATGAATTCCTGCTTTTTATCAATTGATTATAGGAATTACCTTCTTTTTCCCTTATTTCGTTTATCAAACGATCTGTTTTTTCTTCGTGAAGACGTTTGAGAGTCCGGGCGTCTCTTACCTCTGCTACGACGTTTTCCATAACTATCTTCATCACTTGAAGGTTTAGACTCAGATACTTCTACAATTATTTTCTGATCCCTGAATTTGGCATTCTTAAACGATTGGATAATATCTTTTTGGTTATGTTTTTCAACCTCAAAGAAGGAAAACCGCTTCATAATATCAATTTTACCAATTTCCATATTTCGGGTATGCGTATTATCATTAATAATACCAATCATTATAGCTGCATTAACACCAGCTTTCGAACCCAGGTTTATAAAGAAGCGGGTGAATTGTGCATTCCCTGATCTTCTATCGGATTTCCTGTCCTTACGATCAGTCACTGTTAAGTTAATATCTTTCGCCCCTTTGTAATATTTTAAAAAACGTGTAAACTCAACAGATACAAATTTCTGAATTAATTCTTCTCTTGACAGACCTTCAAATTTTTGAAAAATATCATCAAGGAATGGTGCTATTTGTTTTTCATCAACATCGGTTTGCTTAATATTGTCGATTAAGTTATATAAACGTTTTTCAACAATTTCAATACCACCAGGAATAAGCTCTTTAGCAAAAGGTTTTTTAACCATTCTTTCCAAGGCTTTTATTTTTGACAATTCCCGGGAATGCGCAATTGTTAAGGATAAGCCCTTTTTACCCGCCCTGCCGGTCCTGCCACTTCTATGTACATATATTTCAGGGTCATCCGGCAAGCTATAGTTTATTATATGTGTCAGGTTCTCAACGTCTAAGCCTCTGGCTGCTACATCAGTAGCTACCAGGATCTGTAAGTTTTTAACCCTGAACCTTTGCATTACAATATCGCGCTGAGCCTGGGATAAATCGCCATGCAGGGCATCGGCATTATAACCATCTTGTATAAGTTTATCTGCTACTTCTTTGGTGTCTCTGCGGGTTCGGCAAAAAACAATGCCATAGATATCCGGATTAATATCAGCAATTCGTTTCAATGCTGCGTACTTGTCACTTGCGTTTACAATGTAATAAGAATGACTAACATTTTCTGCTCCTGCATTTTTCTCACCAACTCTGATCTCCTTGCTCTCCTTCATGTATTCGCGGGCAATACGTGCCACATCTTTTGGCATGGTGGCAGAGAATAATAGCGTTTGTTTATTATCCGGTGTTTCTGATAAAATCTTGTCAAGCTCTTCTTTAAAGCCCATATTGAGCATTTCATCAGCCTCGTCCAGTACTAACCACCGGACATTCTTTAGTTTAAGTCTTTTCCTGTTGATTAGGTCCAGCGTTCTGCCCGGTGTCCCAACCACTATTTGAGCCCCTTTTGCTAAAGCCTTAATTTGAGCATCAATACTGGCTCCTCCATATACAGGAACTACCCGGAGTTTTTTCAGATATTTAGAATAAACTTCCAGATCTTTTGCTATTTGAATACAAAGTTCACGGGTTGGAGCTAAAATAATACTTTGTGTTTGTTTATCATCTATGTTTATTTGTTGAATGATAGGCAAACCAAAAGCAGCTGTTTTACCTGTGCCGGTTTGAGCAAAACCTAATAAATCTTGTCCTGCGTTTTGTAATAAATGAGGAATAGTTTCTGCCTGAATAGGCGTAGGCGTTTCAAATCCTAATTCAGTAATCGCCTTAAGGATATCCTTTTGGATACCTATTTCTTCGAATGTCATAATATTTTATAAAAATTGATATGGGCAAAATTGCCTAAAAGGAATTTTAACCACGTCAATTTATCCCAAATAAAATTTACGACAGAAAAAATTCGGTGGGCAAAGGTACATTTGTTTTTTTAATAATCATTAAAAAAATATCGTCTTAATTTTTCAATTTTTTCATACTAGACTAAGTAGCTGATATACATCAGAATAGCAGATTTATATGTAATTAATTTTGCCCTTTTAGCATCGCTTTAGTTGACAAAAGTCCACATGCAGCTGCAATATCCTGCCCACGAGATCTTCTAATGGTAGCAGTAATTCCTTTTTCATTCAGTAAATCCCTGAATTTTTCCATTTCCTCGACCGATAATCCTTTAAGCTTTGAATCCGGTATGGAATGAAAACGTATGAGGTTTACCCTGCAACGGAACCCTCGTAGTTGCTTAATTAATTCATCAACATGTTTTTGAGTGTCATTTATACCCTTGAACAGTATATATTCAAATGAAACTTTCCTTTGTCTTTTTGCAGGATGATTTTTAATGACCTGTATAATTTCCCTGATAGGATTTGTCTTTTGAATGGGCATTA
>JAOZLR010000403.1 GCA_029934735.1 Bacteroidales bacterium | reverse complement strand
TCCACCACCGGCATAGAACATTTCGGGTTGAGGCTGTTCAGTCAGGCCACCCCCAATCATAATATTATCAGCACCATGAGATACAAATACATCATAATCGTTATCGTTTTTGTAAACAAAATGTGCAGTATAAGTTCTACCATTTTTAGTTATGCAATCAAGAGATGGTTTCACCGCATGGGTGCCAGGACCATATGGATTTACAAATAATTCGCCATTGATATTTGTAATATCGTAATTAAGAGCATTTGCAGTCGGAATAATAATATAAGTCCCGGCTGATCCGCTGTAATCAGGACTTATATTGTATCCAGAACTTCCACCAAAAACACTTGCTTCACTATCACCATTCACAAATCCATTGTAAGCAAACAAAATATCCGGCATTTCTCCTGCATTAATTACCTGATCTAGGGCAGTTACGGTGAGGAAAGCTTTATTTACAGTTATGATATGTAAAACAGGTTCAGCAGGATTGTGATTAAGGTCACCTGCCTGATTCACAGTAATAGTTGCCATACCTGCACCTGTTATTGTAACAATATTATCATTGACAGATAGTACGTCAGTATTACTGCTACTGAAGGACACACCTAAGATGTAAATGCTGCTTGTTGATGCAGAAATTTCAAACGGATCGTCACCAAAAGTCAATGTACCTGGAGTAGAAGGATCAAAAGTAATAATTTGATCTGCCTTATTTACAGTTAGTATCTGAATAAAATCAACTGCCGGCAGGTAATTGAGATCTCCAGCCTGGATTGCTGTAATATCTGTTGTACCTGCAGAAATAATTGTTACCGTATTTCCATCAATAGTTGCAACCTCATTGTTGCTGCTTGAATATGTTATTTCAAGACTACTTGATGATAGGGCAGTTAATTCAAAGGAAGCATCTCCATAGGTTTTTGTTTCCAGTGGTTCAAATGCAATGGTCTGTTCTGATTGACCGACAGTTAATGTACCATTTACTGTTAAAACACTATAGTTTACCAGTTCAGTTGAGTTCGTAAGACCATACAATGAATAATCACCATATTCATCTGATACAATAAAATCTGCCTCCCTCAGTTGAATTTCAGGTACAATGTTAAGCAATCCGGCTGGAACGATTTCATCTGTTCCATAGATTACATCCCCATCATGAATCCTAAAAGTTGGGTAACCTTCTACCAAAACATCCTCCATTAATTCATCATACGCTAAGCCTTCAGCTGTTACTGAATACTCCGGCTGGGCAGTTCCATATATGATACTTTCATCCTCAGCTGTAAAAGTTAGTTCAGCCGGTAGAATCGTCAACTCACCCAGGTTGTAAGTTATATCAAAGTTTTTGGACTCAAGAATTGTCTCTTCACTTCCTTCCTCATTTCCTGATAAGAAAGCTGCAGGGACAATAATATGGGTTCCTGCTGTTGTACCGGTGATCAGGTTGATGGCAAATAGTTCAGGAAGTTCCCATTCCCCTGGTTCATTTGATATATCGCCACCATTGTATTCACTATCTGTTACAAGGTCAGCTGCATCCAGAACAACAGCTAAATTATTCCAGCTGTCCGGATCATTGATATCCACACCATTTACTAATGGACGTGCATTCACCAGTGGACGTGCGTTTACAAGAGGTCTGGCATCTGCCACAGCATTATAATTAATAAATACCTCAGAATTCACCAGCGGTCGTGCGTTTACAAGTGCCCTTGCATTTACCAGTGGTCGTGCATTTACCAGCGGTCTGGCATTTATAAGAGTATAACTACTATAATCTCCTGATGTCTCAATATTCTGGAATTCAAAAACAGATTCTTTGGCTATATCTACAACACTGTTCACCAGAGGTCGGGCATTTACCAAAGGTCGGGCATTTACTAATGGCCGGGCATTAACCAATGCCCTCGCACTAACTAGAAATTGAAGGCTGGCAAGGTCGGCATTCACTAAAGGCCTGGCGTTAACCAATGGCCGGGCATTTACTAAGGGCCGGGCATCGACCAGTGCTACTACAGAATCTACCATGTTCTTAGTGTGAGCCTCTTGTAAAGAATGTAGAAATGACTCCGGAGTCTCTATATTGGTACCATCGAACAGATAAGAAAATTCTACGGGACCCAGGTCCTCACCATAGGTAATAGTAATATTTTTCGGGGTAATTGTAAGTGGCATTTTCTCTACCGTTAATTGTCCATCTACAAACTCGAAATCAAATTTCTCATTAACACCAACATCCAGCTCAGTATAAGAAGGATCTGAAGGTTCCAAATCTAAAATTAGATTCATTTTTGGTCTAATTATATAATTACCTACAGAGCTAAAATTATTTAATCCATCACCGGTAGCTAAAATTACGGAAGCAATTCTAAATTTTTCAGCATCTGTAAGGTCTGTATCAACCAATTGTACATTGTCAACAGTTATAGTAGATGTAAAAGCAGGTATTAGCTCTCCATACTTTTTGGTTTTATTATGAGCTATTATTTTTACATTTCTTTTTTCTGTTCCATAGAAATATACTGCATTGGAGGTTCCTCCATCCAGCTGGCTACTGGAAATAGGTTCTGTATATGCTTCAATGGAGGGATTGCCCAGGAAAGCAGGAATTTCAGCCTGAATTAAAGTGTCATTTATATAATTTACTGATACATCGGGGAGAGTGTCACCTCTAAATAATACTTTTGTTGAATCGGTAAGATATTCTCCGGTTATGTCTATAATAAATGCAAGCTCACCTGGTGTAAGACCTGAATTATTCACAAGCTCAATTAATACTGGTGATGGTGCAACATAGGAGCCAATGGCAGCATCAGCCTGTATAAATCCGAAACCAGTATTATAATCAAATCCTGGACTTTCCATATTTATGGCTGTAGAGGTTAATAATGATTCAATTTCATCAGGGGTCAATTGTTCACCTTCCCAATATTTTGCCCTCGCCTCAATCAGCAAGGCTGCAACAGCAGCGACATGTGGGGCTGCAGCAGAGGTTCCATGAAAATTCAGAATTCCATCTCCATCCGGATCAAAATCTGGTGTGTTGGGACTCAAATTTAC
>JAOZLR010000402.1 GCA_029934735.1 Bacteroidales bacterium | reverse complement strand
AAATTTCTTAATCTCTTTGCAAACAATTCCCCCGTTACATTGTTTATCACTGTAAATTGCAATTATTATTAAAATATTGAAAACAAGATGGCAACATTTGAAATAGTTATGCCCAAACTGGGCGAGGGCATTATTGAAGCTACAATCACTAAATGGTTAAAGCAGGAAGGAGACGCAGTCGTTGAAGATGATGCCATTATTGAAATTGCAACTGACAAGGTTGATTCTGAAATTCCCTCACCGGTTGATGGTGTTTTGAAGAAAATAAACTACCAGGAGGGAGAGGTTGTTCCTGTCGGTACTGTTATTGCTCTACTTGAGGTGGCAGGAGCTGATAGTGTCGATAAACCTGCTGTTGAAGCTGAGGAGATAGCGGCTAAGGCAGTTGTCAAAAATGAAGTTGCGGAAGTTGCAAGCCCGGTTGAAGAACATGAATCATTTGATTATAAATCATCCGCCAGATTTTATTCCCCCCTTGTAAAAAGTATTGCAAAGCAGGAAAATATTACTCCCGCCGAACTTGATAGTATAGCAGGCACGGGAAAAGAAGGCCGTGTGACAAAGAGGGATATTTTGCAATATATTGAAGATAAAAAAGCCGGAAAAGTACAACTTGTCAAACCTGCTTCAAAAACTATCGAGCCACCAAAGGTTACTTCAGGAGTTGGAGATGAGCTGATTGAGATGGACAGAATGCGCAGGCTCATTGCAGACCATATGGTGATGTCGAAGCAGGTATCGCCACACGTAACTATGTTTCATGAGGTTGATATGAGTGCTGTTGTAAACTGGCGTAATGAAGTAAAAGATGAATTCTTGAAACGAGAAGGAGAAAAACTCACCTTCACACCACTGTTTATTGAGGCTGTCGCAAAAGCCCTGAAAGATTTTCCACTGGTTAATGCTTCGGTTGACGGCTATACAATGATCAAAAGGAAAAATATTAATATAGGAATGGCAACAGCTCTTCCTGACGGAAATTTAATCGTTCCGGTTATCAAAAATGTTGATCAAAAAAACCTTCTTGGTATTACAAAAGATGTTAATGACCTTGCTAACCGTGCCAGGGCCAATAAGCTTAACCCCGATGAAATCCAGGGCGGAACATTTACCGTAACGAACTTTGGGCAGTTTGGGAATCTGACAGGAGCACCTATTATCAATCAGCCGCAGGTGGCCATACTTGGAATAGGAATCATTAAGAAAAAGGCAGTTGTCGTTGAAACACCTCAGGGTGACATGATAGGCATCAGACCGGTAATGATACTTTCGCTGGCATTTGACCACAGAATAGTAGATGGTTCACTTGGAGGAATGTTTCTGCAAAGAGTTGCCTACTATCTTGAAAACTTTGATACTTCCCGAAAAGTATAATTTATGTTACTACTCAGTAGCGAATTTAACAATAAATTGTGAATGGATCTTATGAAGCAGTGTGCTAGCGAGTAATGGTATTTACAGTTTATTTACATTTGTAAATATTTGTTAATGGATATAAGCTATTAAAATAAATTACTGTATTTTTGGCCATTATTAATTTTAAAAAAGGAAAATTATGAGAAAATTAATTTTATCATTAGCAGTTGTTGCTTTTGTTTCTTTCTCTTTAAGTGCACAGGTTTCAAATAGCGAAAAAAATGTGCCGGCTAAGTCTGTTGAGCAGCAAAGTATAGAGAAAAAGAAGAAGGCCGAGCAACAAAAGTTAGAAAAACAGAGATTAGCAAATAAACAGGCACAAAACTCTCAGGCTAATAACCCAAATGCACCAATTGCAACATTTGATAAATTGGTTCACGATTATGGAACCATTGAACAATATGCCGATGGTAATTGTGAGTTCAAATTTACAAATACAGGAAAAGAACCTTTGATTCTTTCCAATGTGAGGTCCAGTTGAGGCTGTACTATTCCAGCATGGCCAAGGCAGCCTGTATTACCCGGTCAAACTGAATCTATTAAGGTTAAGTATGACACCAAAAAGGTAGGAATAATAAATAAAACTGTTCGTGTTTACTCAGATGCAAAAACTTCACCAATTACTTTAAGAATAAAAGGGAAAATAGTTGCTAAACCAGCTGCTACAATACCTGAAAAATCAAGTAATAAGGCAGGTTCTCCCATAAATAAAAAGTAATTTTAGTTTAAACTAATTTACTACTTTTGTAAAAAATTAAAAATAAAAGCCATTCCGGAGTTTGACGAAAATCGTTGAACTTTCTCACAGCTTGCATAAAATTTGTCGGGATGGCTTTTTTCTATAAATCAGTAATTACAGATGGAATTAAACCTTAGCAAATCGATAGCCTTTATCGACCTGGAAACTACAGGCATTAATGTTGCCGATGACAGAATTGTAGAAATCAGCATTATTAAAATCAATCCTGATGGTGAAACAGAGACACTTACCAGGAGGGTAAACCCAACAGTCCCAATTCCTCTTGTGACTACTGCAATTCATGGCATAAGCGATGAGGATGTGAAGGATGAGCCCACATTTGCTGAGTTAGCACCTTTGTTTGTCAGATTTATTGGTAATTCTGACCTTGGAGGATATAATTCTATTAAGTTTGATTTCCCCCTTCTTGTTGAGGAGTTTCTTCGTGTAGAAGTTGATTTTGATATAAAAAGCCGCAGGCTCATAGATGTGCAGAATATATTTCACAAGATGGAGCCACGCAACCTGGCTGCTGCATATCGGTTTTACTGCAAAAAGAAACTTGAAAATGCCCATACTGCCGAGGCTGATGCAATGGCAACTTATGAGATTCTTAAATCGCAACTTGACGTGTATGCAGATACGGAATATGAAGATAAAAACGGAAAAATAAGTACTCCTGTTAAAAATGATATGGAAGCACTGGCAGAGTTTTCATCACGTACCAGGAACGCAGATCTTATCGGTCAGATAATTTACAATGATGATAATGTTGAGGTGTTTAATTTTGGAAAGCACAAGGGGAAATCTGTTTCAGAATTGTTTCAAAAGGAGCCCCAATATTACGATTGGATGATGAAGAGTAAATTTGCCCGATCAACCAAAAAGACCAT
>JAOZLR010000401.1 GCA_029934735.1 Bacteroidales bacterium | reverse complement strand
TATATTTGCCTGAGTTTTAATAAAAGGGAGGGTTATTAGACAGACTGACGTTACCAACAAGCCGAAAAATGATAATGCCAATGAATTTTTGTAAAAAAGAAACAAGGAAAGAAAAAGAAAATGCCACCGCACAAAATAAGAGTGAGGTAGCCATTCCCTGTAATCGTTACATTTTCAGAGCTATTTACACAAAGACAATAATAACAATAGAAAACAAATTTACAAGTAAAAAAATAAGTATTTTGATGCTTCTTATAATTGTGCTAATTGGAAATGCATTTTCAACCCCACCAGTTTATAACTGTGAAATAAATGGCATAGTAAAAGACAGCATAACCGGTGAAGGATTACCTTTTGCTTCGGTCCAAATATTCTCTCAAAATGATTCCATTATGTTAAAAGGGGTACTTACAGACGTAAACGGAAATTATACCATTAAGGATATTATCCCTGGAAAATACAGGTTAATAGCTTCGTATATGGGTTACAAAAAAAACGAAATAATAAAAGACATTCAGGAAAAAAATGAAAAACACAATTTCCTCCTCTCTAAAAAAAGTATTTCCTTATCAGAAGTTGCAATTATAACAGAAAAAAATCTTATTGAAAAAAACATTGAAAAAACGACTATAAATGTTGCAAAAAACACAACACTTACAGGAGGGACTGCCACAGATGTTATGCAAACACTGCCTTCGGTAGATGTGGATATTGATGGAAACATTAATTACAGGGGTAGCGATAAGGTTATAATTTTGTTGAATGGTGAAAAATCAGAACTTGTGAAATCCCTTGACCAGATTCCTGCTGACCAGATTGAGAAAGTAGAACTGATTAATAATCCTTCAGCGAGATACGAAGCCGAAGGAATGTCAGGTATTATCAATATTGTATTAAAATCGGGAAATTCAGGGGAAAACAAAACAACAATTATGTTAAATGTCGGTTATCCGGAAACTTTAGGGGGTAATGCAGGATATTCAGGATTGTTTGGGAAAATCCGCTTTTTTGCCACTGCTGGCGTTAACCATAAAACACAATACCAAACAAAAGAACATCTAAGGGAGAATTATGAGAACTCTGACGCTATGAATTTCTACCAGTTAGACAGGCAGGATGAAAATCTGAATAATGCGTTTATAAATACAAATCTTGAATATGCAATTAACAAAAAACAGCGTATAGGATTATCAGTTATAGGGTCAAAAAAAATCAATTCTGCTGACAGGGAAATACATTATGAAACCCAAAATAAAATTGGAAATATAGAAGCAGAATCATTAAAAGAAATTGATATTGCTTTGGATAATTATACAATTGATGGAAATGTAAATTATCGTTACAGTTTTAAAAATAGCGGACAATTTCTGAAAGCAAATTTTCATTATTCATTGCTTGACCAACTGCAACAAATGAATAACGGGTTTTATCCTGAATTAAATGATATTTATCCTGAATTGCAAAACACAGATTCGAAGCAATTAAATAAAGAGGCAGATTTTTCATTAGACTATTCGCATCCCCTAAGCGACTCAATCTTGTTTGAAGCAGGATATAATTTTAATACTAAAGACCTCTTAAATGATTTTTATTCAGAAAGCTATAACTACAATGCAGCAGAATGGACAGAAGATACAGCTTTGGCAAATAAATTCAATTATATTCAACAAATAAATGCAATCTATTTGAACATAAATACCAAATTAAAGTGCTTAGAAATTCAGGCAGGAGTTAGAGCCGAATACACCAATAATTCACAAAACAACAAAAATGAACACGAATATTTTAACTTATTCCCTTCAATCAATATAACCAAAAAGTTAAATAATCATTTTACTGTTTTTGCAGGTTATAATCGCAGAATAAACCGTCCTACGATAAAAATGCTCAACCCATTTACAGATGAATATGCAGATTTATTAAATATGCATAAAGGAAATCCTGAATTAAAGCCCGAATATGTAAATTCTTATGAAGTTGGAAATCGTTTCATCTTCAACAAATTTTCTGGTTTTGGTTCAGTCTATTATCGGGATATTGACCAGGCCATTTCAAGAATAAAATCGGCTTCAAACGACAGTGCCCTGGTTGTATCATTTATGAATTTGGAAAAAGCAAAACTGCTTGGTGGCGAAGTTGCAATATCTTATAAACCTTTTAAGTGGTGGAGTATTAACACCGGGGGAAACATATTTTACACCAGCTTAAACGGGGAATATGAAAATAACCAGGTGAACAACAATAAAATTGGCTGGAATGCAAGTGTTTCAAGTAAAATTAAGCTTCCAAAAGATTTTGGTTTTCAATTGTCGGGGTATTACAGGTCTAAATTACCATCTGTAATGGGAACATATATTGAACGATATTATATGGATATTGCTGTGAATAAAAAAATATTGAAGAACAAGGGACAGTTGGTTTTTAAAATTTCGGATATTTTTAATACTTATAAATTTGGACTTGACCTTGATGCCGTTGATGAAAATAATTTCCGGTATAGTCAGACCAATAGAAAGAAGATTGAATCCCGTTATTTTATAATGAGTTTTATCTATAATATTAATGGCAAAGAACAACAAAAGAAAAATCAAAAAGAGAATTTCTTTTTAGATGGTTTTGATAAATAGAAAATTGATGAATGAATATATAAAGAAAGACAAAAACGGCCAATGCCTGATAAATAGCCTTCAAACGGTGCGCAGCACCCTTCCGATAGCTGCCGGAAGAAGCAGATGTTGAACTGAGATTTTTCAAAGTCTCCTTAAATAGGCTTATATTTGCCTGAATTTTTTAAAAAAAAACATGAGAAAACAATTAACATTTATTTTCATCTTTACTATATCAATTATTAAAATATTAATTATTTCTTTAGTGTTTTTACATTTTAGTATATCACTATGTTTTGCTCAAAATGTTAGTAAAGTTAACGAGCCCCAAACTCTGAATGAGTTACAAGAGTCTATTCAAAAGATATTAATTGAAACGAATACACCTGGAGCGGGTATTGTAATGATATCAGGAGATAGTGTGGTTTTACTTAGTGGCTTTG
>JAOZLR010000400.1 GCA_029934735.1 Bacteroidales bacterium | reverse complement strand
TCCGCCAGAGGATATTATGGGTTTTCCGGGATATAATAATTTGGTTGAAATAATGAAGGATAAAAATCATCCTGAGTACCTGGGAATGTTGGAATGGCTTGGCGAAGAATACGACCCTGAATATTTTAACCTTAAGGAGACGAACGGTGAATTACAGTTTATCATTAAAACCAAGAATTGGAATCCGAATTAATTGATAATTTATCTCTATTTTTGCAAACAGAATTCATAATAACTATCACAATGGAAATATCAGGAAAAATAGTACAAGTATTACCCGAAGTAACAGGCGAAGGAAGGAACGGTACCTGGAAAAAGCAGGATTTTGTTATTGAAACAGAAGATCAGTACCCCAAAAAGGTTTGTATTTCTGTTTGGGGAGATAAGATAGATTTAAAAAGCTTTGCAGAAAATGATGCTGTAACTGTAAGCATAAATATCGAAAGCCGTGAGTATAACGGGCGCTGGTACACTGATGTGAAAGCCTGGCGACTTGTCAAAGCATCGGCCTCGTCCGATCTTCCGGGACTTGATACGCCTCCTCCCCCTGAGGCTGCACCTCCCGATTTCCTTGAAGCAGATTCGGAGACAGGAGATGATTTGCCATTTTAGGCTTCAACAGAGCTACCTGGTAAGTACAATTCGTTTAATAACCGTGTGATTTCCGGATTGGATTTTGCAGAGATAAATTCCTGATTGCATATCGCCGACATTAAGCACTATTTTATGTTTTCCCGCCGTTTGTCTGTAAGTGGGCTTAATAGTGGAATATTGCTTCCCCATCAAATCAAGAATTGAAATACTAACTTCAGCAGTTTCTGCCAGTTCGTATTTAACAGTAAACTGAGTTTTAAACGGGTTTGGATAGATTATAATACCAGTGATTGGCTCAGTGGTTTGTAGCTCAGGCAACTCTGTTATCAGAGAGTGGAGTGTTATTGAAAACTCTGAATTCCATATTTCAGTGCCATCAGTTATTTCCAAATTAAACTCTGCAATGTGGCCGTTAACAAAAAATTCACCTACATCAAACGAAAAAGCGGCATTCTTAAGTTGCGAAGCACCGGGGTTCAAAGATGGCCAGGTGTTGGTGTTTTCTGTTATGGTGATGTTAGAATCAGCAGTAGATAGAGTTGCCATTAGATCATTTGAGGCAGTATTACCAAAGTTAAAAAGAGTGATATTAAGCAAAATATTTTCTCCGGCATCGGCTTTCCCGTCGTTATTTCCGTTTGAGTCATCTATTTCAAACGACTGCAATAAAATATAGACGCCTTGTGCTGCTTCAACCTGAACAGTTCCGAAAAATGGTTGCCTGTTCTGGCCTGTAACAACAACATCTGCCGTACCGGCTCCAGTAAATGGAGTAAAAATCTCGATCTCGGCAATTCCATTTTCATCTGCCAACGCCGCTCCATGCAAAGTGCCATCCATTGATATTGCAGCATAAAGCCATGGCTCGGCAGTAACAATAAAAGTTTCAGTACCGGGTGATATGGATGGTTCATAGGTGACTGAGGGTAAAGGTGGTTCAGGAACATAAATCATCACCGAGGGGTCGCCAAGAAGATTATAAGCCTCCCAATAATATGTTTTCATACTTGAGCCTGACTGCGTAACAGCAAGATTTCCGGCAGCAGTAAACTGCCCCTGTGTTATAAACCACTCATTTGTAGGCTCTCCGTTTGTATGAAACCAGCTATCAATCAAACCCAAATTATCACTATTATATTGAGGACTTGAAGAAATATCTTTAAATCCCACCATCCACCAATAATCTTCATCCCAGTAAGTGCTATTTGCTGCACCAATATAACTTAAGGCTCCCTTATCAGCCACCCTGACAATTTCTTCTCCGAAACAAGAGGCCTGAAAGGAAGCTGATGAGCAACAGTTTCCAACAACGAGAGGATATTTATGTTCGTTTGTAAAATCAGCAATATGCCCGATATTTAATGGTGGACTTGAAAAGCCAAACATGCTGCAATGACCGGTATAATTTACGAATGAAGTACCATTATTAAAAGTTTGAACTATAAGGTCAGTGTAATTTGTATCGGGAGAGAAGGGAGGTGTGTAGATATGCGGGAAAATTCCATTATTCTGATTCAAATAATTATCTACCATATAATTAATCTGACCATTTCCCCAAATAGTATCATAACCTGGTGCTACACCTGCAATAAGCGTTACCGAATCAAGATAAGCCGGTTCAGGAAACTGGTACATTTCATACTCAAGTGTTTTCAATATCTGGGGCTCTAATTCAACAGAGCTGTTAGCTGAAAAGCGTCCGTAGTAACATTCCGGGAATAAATCTCCGGTATATTCGGCATAATAAAGGTCGGTTACGTGATATCCTGCAGTTGCTGAAAAAGCAGGTATCTGAGCCACATCACCTACAAACAGGACAAAACTTTGTGGATTATAACCTGTGGGCGGATTATTATACAGATTTTCAAGATATGCCTTTATTGATTCCGTTGTATTACCAACCTCCGGATCATCAGTATAGCCTGTTATTACCCTAAACCCTTTTTTTGTTTTCCATTGTATAAATGGTTGAAGGTCGTCATAAAACATTGGGTCGGAGATAATAACATAAGTAACCGGGGAGCTCAAAATTAACTCATCAGGAGCCAAAGGTTTATAGTTGAGAAGTTTTGAATGGATATTTTCATAAAATGGAGAAAAAAGATTTTTCTTTGAACTTTTAGTAAGTGTGATATCTCCATTTTTGAATGTTATCTTTATCACCAATTCATCGAATACTCTGATGGTTCTTGTTGTGGGATTATATTGCACAGGTGCAATTCTAAGCCTTCCTATACGGACTCCACGCATAATTCCCAATATCTCAATACTAACATTTTCTTGTCCGATAAAGCTATTTGATGAATAGGTTTGCGCGTTTTCAAAATATTCAATCGGTTTTTGATTATAAATATCTTTCGAAATGGGGCCGTGCGAAGGAATGATAGTGCCGGAAAATCCAAGAGCCGACAAATCATAATCTTTGTATGACGAACGGATGATTTCCGTTTCAACAGTTGC
>JAOZLR010000070.1 GCA_029934735.1 Bacteroidales bacterium | reverse complement strand
CAATTGGCAAAAGGAAAACCTGAAATACCTGACTGACTATCATAGCTGAAACAGGTCTAAACCCAAAAACCGGAACAATGAACCCTGATAGAATTGCCACCCCGCTAAGTACCCTAAAGCTAATCCCTTTATATTTTACAGGCTTATTACGGTAATCGCTTATTAATAATGGTGCAAGCATTAAAATAGGTATCATCGATGACATAGCTGCACCAATTATCCCAACAACAAAAATAGAAATTGCAAACCTTCCAAGTAAGGGCTCCAACAACTCGACCATAGTAACAACCTTATCAACAGGACGTCCAATGATATAAAGGGTACTGGCAGCAGCAGCCATAACAGCCATGCTAACCAAAAACATTATCAGGGCCCCGATAGCAGCATCTTTTTTCGCATGTTTCAGTTGTCCTAAGTCCCACTTTTTTTCTTTCATTAAAATGCTCCTTACAACAAAAGTAGGAGCAGTAAAAGTAGTTCCCACAATTGCTGCAATTAAGATAGCTGCATTTGCCCCTTCGGGTATGGAAGGTATAAGGCCTTTTGCAAACTCTACAGGGTCCGGAGGTACAATAAACATTGTCATCAGGAAACTTAGCCCCATTATCCCAACAAAAATGATCAGGACCTTTTCAAACAATGAATACTTCCCCATCAGGATTAAGCTATAAATAATCAGGCTTACTCCAACAGTAACCCAAACAGGGTCCCAGCCCTCACCCCCAAATAGCATTCCTGTCCAATCATGGATAAGATCGGTAACAATCCCCATGATACCAACTAAAGCCAATATTTCAACAATAATCAACCCAACTAATACTGTTAAAGCAATATAACGACCGCCATAAATATGCTTTTTAATACCATACAATGCCCCCTCTCCTGTAAAAAGGGAATATTTTCCATAGGCTTCAAGTAGGACAAAAGCAAAGACACATGCCAGTAACAATACCCATAGCAAAGACATCCCATACCGGGAACCGGCGGAAGCCATGGTTACAATGCTCCCTGTCCCAATTGTATATCCAACAACAAAAAAAGCCGGCCCTACTGAAACTATGATTTTCCCTAAGCGCTTTAATAAAGATGTATTTTCTTTGCTCATCTGTTTTTTTTAGAATACTTTCTATTGGATGAATAAAACTCTTTAACTTCAGGCTACCGGCATCGGGAGTATTTCACTGCTATTGTTAATTATTCCAATTTTTATGTTCTTGTCTAAAAATATGCGGCGGCTTAAATATCTCTGCAAATCCTTTGCCGACAAATAATAAAATCCCATGATATTCGCAAGCATCGGATCGTTCATTGTCAGGGTCATTTTAAAATTACGTTTTACATAATTCAGGTACATACATTCAGATGCTGCAAAACGGTTCCCTATAACATCATCGTCCAGCATTTTCCACAGTGTATCGTCATCATACCTTGCCAGACGGCTCATCTCCTCTTCGTGTGTAGGCGCAACCCCTTCGTAACATGGTGATAAAAGAATTATTTCCCCTCCAGGTTTAGTTGCCCGTGCTGCTGAAAACATGCCTTTGTCAGCTTGTGTCAGATCATAATCAAAGGGATAAGAGCTACTAAGTGTAATATCAGCCGGTTCATGGAATTCAACACCATTTAACTTCATTCCCCATGAGACTATTTCCCTGTGTGCTTTAATAAAATGCCCGGACGCCGCTTTTACCAGTTCATTTTTCTCATTTAAAATAACATTAACTATAAAGTGTACCCCAACTTCTTCAGCAAAATCTTCCATCTCCTCTCGCATGGGTGTCATTATTTTCCCAAGTTGAGCATCTGTTGCCCCTAAGAGGTGCATTGCATTAACGGTTTCTTTTCCAGCTACACCCGGGAGTAACATCTTCGCCCCTCCACTCCAACCGGTTGGGTGATGTGGCAATGATGCGCCAACAGTAATCCTGATATCAGCATCAAGTACATTTTCATTTACAAGAATCCTTGTTCCTCTTCGCGTAAGGCCTTTGTCAACAAGATTATTATTACAATCATGATTTTCAATCTCAACCCTATCTATAATATCCTGCCCAAATCGCTCTAATATTTCTTCTGGGGTCATATCACGATGGGTCCCTGTGGCAATTATTAATTTAATCTGGCTGTTTTTCACCCCCGCAATGTTCAATTCATCTAAAACAAAAGGAAGTATTAATTTCTGTGGTGTCTTCCGGGTACGGTCATCGACCATAATTACAACTGAGGAATCCTTTTTAACTATCTCTTTTAACCTTTTTGACCCCACAGGATTTTCCAATGCCCTCTTTATCTCTTCTTCTTCGCTATATTCAGCATCGAATTTATTTCTTTTCAAATTAAAACAGATATTTTCTTCAGGAATATCCAACTCAATTATTTTATCTCCAAATCGTATTGGTATCATATTCTTATGATTTTACTATTAATCAATAATACTTATCATGTTCTTTAACACTACATTTCTAACTTTATCCTTATCAATATTGGATATTTGATTAGGGCTTGTATTTTTATCAAGATTGTATGTAATTGGTTTCCCGTCACCACTATATTGTCCACTTTGTCCATTGTATATACCATTCATAAATGTACAATTTTCAATAGGAGCTTCAATATGAATTAGTGAATAGCCGTTACCCACTATGTTCATGGCATGAATATTATTAATTCTGCCAGGTAAAGAAGGTTTTCCATAACCTTTGCCACCAACCAACACTGAGTTATGAGAACCGCCATACCATTTTCTTGTAATCAATCCGTCAATATATACATTATTAATACTGGCACTATCACTTGTCCTTATCGCAATTCCCCTGAACATAGAGGTACAGTTTATATTTGTAATGAAAATTTGTTCAATATCATCTTCCGGACCCCTCCATCCTTCCATAGTTACCATCGTAGATTGTAATGTTCCACAATTATTATAGTCTGTTTTTCTTGTATCAAGATTTGAAAGTGCAATAAAATCATCACCTGTTTTTCCGGAAACACTATTTATGCGGAAATTCTTACATCCCTGACGAAGATCTATTCCATCCCTGTTTCTAACCAGAACAGGTGTTCCATTAACCACAATCTCTTCAGGATTATTAATATGAATATCAGAAATAACAGCATTATGGGTTCTTTCAAAGCTGACAGCCCACGCATGGCCTTTCTCTATCCTGAAATTTTTCATTTCGAAACCATCCACATAGCCCATAAGAATCATGATATTGCGCCAATCCCCTTTTTGCTTTGTTCCCTCTTTTCCTGCATCACTACCGTAACTGGCACTCCAGCTTCCTTCGGCACCGGGATCCAAAAAGATTGATACCCCTCCGTCTCCGGTAGCCCTTGGATTATCAGCACCTTTTAGAACTACATCCCCAATACCTATCAGGGCAATGTGATAATTCCATTCCGGATTGACAATTCCTCTTCCCACATTATCACTTCGAAACATATTATCTCTGCATGAATCCGATAATTGAATAGTACAATTATCAAGAATAACTGTTATGTTACTGGGCAACAATATAGCTCTATCTATCAGCCATTTGTTAGTGCCATTAGAGTTTCTTGCTGGAATAAATATTTTGTTTGTTTTTCCCTCTGCTTCTGTAATAGCCGCCTGAATTCTTTCTATATCACTGCCTTTAAACTGATTGGGGGTAATATTATCAAATCCACCCTTCTTAATATGAAAAGTATTACCACTATTGTGATTGGAACAATTACTAAATACAATTAAAACTAATGTCAGGAAAACTGGTAATAATTTTTTCATAACTTAATTATTATAACTTTTTAATTATTTTCTGAATTTCCTGTTCATAAATGGCTTGCCACTCGGGAGCCAAAATGCAGTTCATTACTTCGTAACCCCACTCTTTGTAGGAGTCTGCTGTTGGTGCATAATGCATATAACCATTTGAGTAGCCTGCCAGAAAAGTGTATTTATAGGGTGATTTCTCTTTAATGTTTAAGCCAATTTCAGCAAAAGGTTCTCCCGGAAATGTAACAAGCACAAAGTCGCCAATTCGAATTCCCTCGATTTCTGTGGAGATTGTTTTTTTATTGGTCTTTTCAATTTCGCCCTGTTTGATTTTGAGGAATGCTTTATTCTCCTGTATTTGCGCCAGTTTATCCATCGCGCGCATATTTTGAATATACTTTTCAATGTTACTTCTGTTCTCCTTATCCACTGTTGTCAACCCTTCAATTCCTTCTTTCTCTTCGTGCAAATACCGGTACGAATAATAGGAAGGATAATCTGGCGAAAGCGCATATTTAATATACAATGGAATAAACGTTTTCATATTAAGACTGGTTGACCTAAGGGAAGCAAGCAGCTCCTGCTCCTTCATTTCCAACTCTTTTATATACTCCGAAATGTCTTGTCGCAAAGGCAGTTCTATTGTTTTTGATATTACAGAGAATTGTTTTGCTTTTGAAGTTTCAATCTCCCGAAACCCCTTTAAAGTGCTTGCCCCAAGCATTCTTCCAAAGGGTTCGCAATCGCGGTAATCACTAACATTCTTATATAATATCTCGGTGATATTACCGGTGGCCCCCTGTAAAAAGAATGCCATTGTTCCGTTGCCGAGATTGTCTTCAATCTCCTTCGAAGCAAAACCCGGGTACTCGGCAGTTACACCTTTGCCGGGCAAACCTGTGTACGGATGGCAAGCAAAATTATACACAACAGCTTTCGAAGTTCCGTCATATCTGTCGATTCGTAGAATTCCAATTTCAGGATCAATTTCGCCAATACCCACAACTTCGTCATCGGGCATATTCGGATTGGCATGGCGGATTGTAAATACGCTCCCATCCTTCAGTTTAATACGGCGGTTCATCGAGATACGATTTTCAAATCCACTTCCGGCACCTACTTTTACTGACTCAAAATTTTTCAGGGCAATTGCCACTGCCTCAATCGTTTTCTCTTCAACATTATCAACAAGTTTTCCGCCACCATTTAAAAAACCATCGTAATGATTGTGGGATGCACTCACAAGGACATTATCAATTTCAAACTCCTCACGAAACCGTTTCCTGATATTCTCAAAATAGTTATCAGGAATATCGCCAATACCCCCAACTGTAATTGCATCGAGTGTAATAATTGCAAGCTTGGTTTTTTTATTTTTAAGGACCAGTACTTTTACGAACAAGGAATCGTGTACATTTCCACAATCGGCAGTAATATTACTTTTACCGGTACCTGCTTTTAGCGATTGGGCATTTGATAAATTGCCAAATAATATCCCAAAAGAAAAAGTAAACAGAACAATAAATACGGGCTTAGCTTTTAAAAAAATATTAAATAAGTTTAGCATCATAAATAAGTTTTATCAATAATTGATTTACGGATTGATGATTCCCACAACATCAAAATTATAATCCTGATAACTTTTTATTGAACCTTTTAGCCAAAGCAGCACCTTAAATTTCTCATTCCCTTTTGGCATAATCGGGCGCAAATTGTCGTGAATTGAGTTCTGTGTTATCGCTTCCCAACTCCAGGTTTGTCCCGAGTTGGTGGTCGTTCCCCTGAAAATTTCATAATGCCGTTCGTTGTCGGCACTGCTAATTAATGGAGCTTCTGTTACCGGATGTGCATCGGTTGAAATATAAACGATATCCGTATTGTCGGGATCCAAAGCAAGCAACCCGGTGTAATGAAACTCCTTTTCGTAAAGTGCCCTTCCTGCATAAGCAAGAAAATAATCCTTCCACAAATTACCATCCCATCGTGCGTAGCGATACGAAAAATGGTCTATATCCTTTCTCACCGAATAAGCAATGTAAGGCATTTCATTTTTATCAAGTTGAATGTCAACAGTCCATGCATTGTTCATCGAATCTCCCTGAAACACTTTTGTTAATTTTGTTGGATGAACCGGTCCGTCTTTTAAATCGCCAATTAAATTTCCCTTCGAATTATAAACTTTCCCATTTTCAAAATACCCGTGATAAATACTGTTATCCCAAAATCTCGGATGGCTTTCAGAGCTAATAAAGTGTATTTTTGTTTTCCCATCAGAATTGTATCTAACATAAGGCCAGTTCTCTTCAAACCACAACATTTTATAACCGGTCTGCCAGCTTTTGCCTAAATCGTCAGAATAAATATAATGAGGGCTCCTGTCTTTTCCCCTGTAAAAATCATAAATTCTTCCTTTCCCATTATTTTCTGACTGAAGAAAATAGGCATTGGAATATGTAACTTTATCCGTGCCTATAATAGTTTGTTCTGCTTCCCATTCAAGCGAACTATTTTCCCTTGATAACCGGCAACGGATCAGACTATCATCATTATGTTGGGCATAAACAGATAAAAAACGCCCATTTGATAATCTCAGGAAAGCCGGCGCATTATGATCGTCAGCAACCGATTTTTCAAACAAAACAAAAGTTCCCAAATCGGTATTTATTTCCAGGTCATAAGTGGTTACATCAATATTACCATCAACCGCCTCTCCATTTTTGCCGTATCTGTCGGCAACCGATCCGATAATTAAATGGTTATTATGAATAATGGCGCGTTCATCCTGAAACCAGCACCATGAGCCATTTTCTTTGAATGTAATTACCTTGTTCTCTTTTTTCTGACAAGCCGATGCCAGCAATACCAACATTAACAACCAAATAGTTTTGTTTGAATTTTGCATAATTTTTAAAGATACAATATTTAAATATTCATACTTGCCTTTGCTTCTTCGAGAAGAGACAAAACAGCCTTCCTGCTTTTGTACGCTGCTGCATCGGGATTGGCAGTATAATCAAAGCCTAATTCAACAGTTAAATATCCATCGTAACCGGTTTCAATCAGAGCCTGTAAAAAAGGTACAAAATCAATTGTTCCTTCTCCCGGAATTTTATGCTGGTCGGCAGTGGTATTATTATCGTCGAGATGAATGTGCATCGGAATATTTTTCTTTTTCAGCAGATAAACAGTATCCACAAGAACCTCTTTATTTACGTGGCAATGCCCGGTGTCGAGGGCGATTCCCATATTTTCATATTTCCGGTCTTTGATAATCCTCACACCGTCTTCAACAGTTAAAATAAGGTCGCTTTCTAACATATGTGCAGGTTCTAACAAAAGCAGAACATCCTTTTGAATTGCATAATTTACCAACTCCGAAAGACTGGCGTCTAAATCAATCATTCCCTGTTTGTAGCCTTGTCCGTAAAGTGTACGGCCGGGGCACAAACTCACTTTTTTGCAACCTAGTGCCAGCGAAGTGTCCATACTTCTTTTGATGTATTCGACACTGTCTTCTCGCAAACTTTTAATCGGACTGCATAAATTTGTTGGATACCCAAATTGTGCCGGAATAAAACCAGAAATTTCAACTCCGGTTTCGTCAATAACTTTTCTGATTGATGTAATACTTGCCGCGTCCATATCTTTGTAGTACGCGTGTGGCCTGCCGCCCCAGATTTCAACGCCGGGATAACCAAATTTTGCCCCTCGCCTGATTGTATCTTCAAGTCTGTAATTGTAGTATAATTTTGTGGAATAACTAAGTTTCATTTTATCAGTTTTATAAGTGAGTAATATGAAATATCCTGCAGGTGTAAGAATCCCTGCAAGATACTATTCAAATATTATTCAGCAATTAATTTCCCGATCATATCTTTCATTTTTACTGCCTCATCCATAATATTGTCAATTCCGCTAATGTCGATAACAACGTTGCCATTGTAACCAACCTTTTTAAGGGTGTCAATAATATTTTTGAAATCGATATTTCCTTTTCCCGGTTCGTAATGATACGGGCGGGTTCCGTCGTTATCGGAAAGGTGGACCAGTTTCAGATAATCGCCAAGTTTGTAAATACCCAAGTCGAGATATTCGCTAATTGCGTGTGCGTGAGCAACATCATAGACCATTCCTACATTGTCAAGTCCACTGTCCTTATATAAACTGATAATACCATCAACTGAAGAGATAAAATCCCCGGCCCGCATTTCCATTGCAAAGGTCAAGCCATTTTTAGTAGCAATTTCTGATGCCTTTCCTAACTGGCTGATAACGTGTGCCCTTAAATCTGCCCATTTAAAACCATCGTCAACTTTAACAGAAATAGACGGACCGCCATGGTAATAAGAAGTTCTCTCTTCGGGCACCATTTCAGGAGGAAGATAGAAACAATTGGTTGTCATTTTAGCACCTATTTCTGCAGTCATCTCGCATATTTTCGCGTAGTCTTCAATTGCCTTATTACTCTTCTCTTTATCCAAGGAAAAAATATCATAGGTAACTGCCATAATACTAACAACTTCAAGGCTCAACTCTTTCGAACGATTGATTATTCTGTCCCAGTTGTCTATATAATCCTGATATTCCCCGGCAACAATTTCCATCTCCATGGTATCAAAACCGGCTTCAGAGATTTCTCCCATCACTTTAAGGATATTATCAACACTTGGCGGAAGGCCATACTTTGTAATTGGGATTGTAAAACCGCATGTCACTTTCATCATAACTTTCTAATTTTTAATAATTTAATAAATAATTAATTTTGATTTCAATACTATTTTAAACCCACATTGGCAAATAAATCCAACACCTCTTTTCCTGATAAATTAAACTCAATATAACGCCGTTCTCCGACAGGCAAAGTGACTTTATTGTTATTTTGCTGAACAGGTATTTCGGTTCCCAACTCTTTATACAAAGTCATATTTTTTGCATCAATATCCAGCTCTAAGTTACCTTCACCTGAAGTATGCCAGTAAACAACCCAGGTTTTATTATTCCTCTCGAAAATAAATGCCCGTACATTTTTATTTCCATTTGCCACATTTTCAATTTGTTTATAGGGTACTAATTCAAAATCCCCTTTTTCATTTATTAAAAGAATATGTTCCTGCATTTCGTTTTTAAGGCTTTCTTTTTGTTCTTGTGTAAGAAAGTCAGTTGCCCGAACATCTTCCCACCTGCGGATTACTTCAAGATTATCAGCCGTTCTTGGATGAGCTTTAATACTCTCAAGATGCCCCCCTAAAGAAATAATTGAATTCCATGCTGCAGCCCGACTGGTAACATATTCAAGCATATCGGGTTGAAGGCCAATTGTCTCTTTACCTGGCAACTCGTATTTCACCCAGCCGAAATCAATCGCGCTAAAATCATTCGAGATCATTTTTATTGCTTCGATTGGATACTTACGGGTAGCTTCTTTAATATCTTCGGGGCGGAATGTATCGAAGGCATTTCCGCGAGTTAAAATATGCCAGCCAAAATGCGATTTTTGTGCCCCTTCAGAAAAAATAGTTTTTGTTTTGAGGGCATCGAAAACTGCCAGTTGAGCTTTTGTAACATTGTACCAATATGGACGGTTTACATCTTCCGCACCATCATAATAAATAAATCTGAACCCACATTCGTCAGTAATATTTGCAACTCTTTCAGCAACTTCCTCCTGAATATCTGTGTTTTGGTTAAAGCGAACAAAAATTGGCCAAAAATCAATATCCAACAATCCGAGCATCGCAGCTCTTTTCTGCTTTTCGGGAGTTGTATTTAAAGCTCCTCTTTTACAATTTAAAAATCTGTATGGTGGTTTGGTTGTATAGTTTTCATACGAAATTATCTCTGTTCCAATTTTCAACATCCGCCTTCCTTTTTCCAGCGTACAACCGGCAGGATTTTCTTCTACAATTAAAGTAGTTGCACCCTTTTCAAGGTTTTCCCGCAATGTAAAAATCCGTCTTAAATTTAAACGCGTATCAGGGATAGGAGTAACATAGGGATCGTTTATCTGCGCTTTATTATAATGAATATGAAAGCCCGGTAACATTCCGGCATCTCTGATTTTTTGTGTAATTTCTTTCAAATCTTCCATGCCGTTAGGATACACTGGCCTCCAGGTAAAATGTCCCATGGAACTTGCAAAGCTCGGGTAATATATAACCATTTGCCTGAATCCGGCTTGTTTTGCAAAAGCAATATGTTCATCGATATTTTGAGTTGTTACAAGGCCCCTGA
>JAOZLR010000069.1 GCA_029934735.1 Bacteroidales bacterium | reverse complement strand
AAAATATGGACTTGATTGATTTTGTTTTCCCTGATTTGCAAAGTTTTGCAGAAATCTTAACAAATGAATCTTAAATTGTAAATTAATATCTAAGTGTCTCCTCAATTAATCCTTCTGGTTTTTCTGTCGTACACAGCACTCTTGTTTGTGGTGTCGTTTGTAACATCACGCAAGGCGGACAATCAGTCCTTTTTCGTTGGAAATAAAAAGTCTCCCTGGTTTGTAGTTGCTTATGGTATGATAGGAGCCTCATTGTCGGGCGTTACATTTATTTCTATTCCGGGATGGGTCGGGAAAACACAGTTATCTTATATGATGGTCGTATTTGGCTATATTGTGGGATATTACGCTATCGCATACATTCTCCTGCCTCTATATTACAAATTGAAGCTAACATCAATATATTCTTACCTTAATACACGATTTGGATTCTGGTCATACAAAACCGGTTCCTTTTATTTCCTGCTATCACGTATTATTGGTGCTTCCTTCAGGATGTTTCTTGTCGTAAATATTCTTCAGATTTTTGTCTTTGATGAATGGAATATACCTTTTGCTGTTACTATCAGCCTCTTTATATTTTTAATATGGCTATATACTTTCAAAGGGGGGATAAAAACGATTGTTTGGACAGATACATTGCAAACGACTTTTATGCTTTTATCGGTTGTCGTGTCCATTTACCTTATTGTTAAAGCTTTAAATGTTGATTTAGGAGCTCTTATAAATATGGTAGCTGATAGCAGCTATTCTAAGATTGTTTATACTGATTGGCACAGTAAGCTTTTTTACGGAAAGCAATTTATCAGCGGGGCATTCATTGCTATTGTTATGACCGGGCTTGATCAGGACATGATGCAGAAAAACCTGAGTTGTCGCACATTAAAAGATTCGCAGAAAAATGTAATCACACTTAGCTGGATACTCGTTCCAGTAAATCTGATTTTTCTTTTCCTTGGAGCGTCATTATTTATTTATGCCGGCAGCTCCGGAATAACAATCCCCGTACTAACTGATGATTTGTTTCCGATGATATCAATTAAATATCTTGGAACCTTTGCAGGAATGACATTCATTATAGGATTAATAGCTGCAGCCTATTCTAGTGCAGATAGCGCTCTTACTGCTTTAACCACATCCTTTAGTGTTGACTTCCTGGGAATAGAGAAGAGAAAAAATGTTTCAGAAAAAGATAAGATAAGAACCCGAACATATGTTCATATTGGCATTTCGTTAATTGTGCTTTTTACTGTGATACTGTTTCGGGAAATAAACGATCAGGCTGTAATTGCGAAATTATTCACCATTGCAGGATATACTTACGGACCGTTACTTGGAATGTTTTCGTTCGGGCTTTTTACAAAATATAAGGTGAAGGACAAATTTGTTCCAATAGTTGCATTGATTTCTCCGGTAATTTGTTATTTTCTTAGTTTGTACTCCGAACAGATTTTTGCTGGATATAAATTCGGCTTTGAATTGCTTGTGGTTAACGGTCTTATAACTTTTATCGGATTTTATTTCATCAGAAGTAAGAAGTCTTGAATGAAAAAGTAAAATATCTGGAAGTAGAAAATCTAACTATAATGAAACAAAAACCCATATTTATTGTTTACCTTTGCAAACGATGAAAAGAAATATTGCATCATATTTAGTATTGTTACTATACATTGTTTTCTCAACAGGAGTTATTATTGAGAATCATCTTGATTGCAGCGTTTGTGATGGAGTCCAATGTGATATTACTTATAATCAAACCCCTGCTACGTGTGACAGCCAAAGCTGTTGTCACGATGAAGAAAAACATCACCATACCGAACCTTGCGATTGTACAATTGAAGAATATAAGATTCAAAATGATTATATTTCTAAAAAGAGAACCAGAACTTCTCTGGCTCAAATTACATCATTGCTTTTTACAATACCTTTTATCAACAATGAATTTATAGAACCGAATACCAATAGTTTTTCCTTCTTTTATAAATATCCTGACAAAAGACTGTTTTCTGAATTGTCAGTTTTTGAGTTGTCCTCAATTTTGTGTTAGATTCCTGACTTATCCCTTTTTATATTGTTATCTAAACTTTGGCTAATTAGCTTGTAATAGTTACAGGCTATATTACTCGGTTTGAAGTTAGATGATAATAAATTCGCAAAGTTAAAAAGGGAATTGAATAAACAGAGTCAAGAACTTAATAACACAAAAAATGAAATATTTAATATTACTATTGTCTGTGTTTCCTTTGTTTCTTTTTTCTCAAACAATAAGCGGAACAATTACAGACGAAAATGATTCTCCGATACCGGGAGCAAATATCTACTGGGAAAATGGAACGGTAGGAACTACAAGTAACCGCGAAGGAGAATTCATTATAAATAAAGAGAAAAATATAGATAAGTTAATAATTAGCTTCATTGGATACAATAATGATACGATTCAAATAATAGATCAGGAAATAATAGATGTAAAGCTGTTATCGGGTGAAACACTGGAGGAGATAAATGTTGTTGAAAGACAAGCTGCATCAAGCATTTCTAATCTTGAAATTATTGGGACTCAAAATCTTACAGGGGAAATATTTCACAGAGCAGCTTGCTGTAATTTGTCGGAGAGTTTTGAAACTAATGCCTCGGTAGATGTCTCTTATACAGATGCTGTTTCGGGCTCAAAACAGATAGAAATGCTTGGGCTGAATGGTAAATATGTCCAACTTATGACTGAAAACTATCCAAATCTTAGGGGTTTAGCATTGAGTCATGGTTTGGATTATATCCCCGGTTCCTGGATGGAAAGTATTCAAATATCAAAGGGCGCAGCATCAGTAACCAATGGTTATGAGGCTATCGCCGGTCAGATTAATACCGAGTTCAAAAAGCCGGATGGTGAACAATTTCTGTATTTGAATTTGTTGGCAAATTCCATTGGTAAATATGAAGCAAATTTCAACATCAGAACTGCTGTTACAAAAAAGGTATCAACTATGATTCTTGGACATTATGAGAATAATCAAATGATATTTGATAATAATAATGATGGTTTTATTGATGTTCCTTTAAATCAACAGTATAACTTCTTTAACCGATGGAAGTACAAATCAGATAGGTTTGCTGCACAGTTTGGAATAAAAGCTTTAAAAGAAAATAAAGATGCCGGACAAGTGGATGGTTTTAGTAATGTCGAATTGCTGGATTCAATCTACAGAGTGCAGATTAATACCAATAGATACGAGGTATTCTACAAATCAGGATATATTTTCGATCGTAAAAATACAAGCTTGGGCTTCCTTACTAATTATGTTTATCATAAAACCAATTCTTACTATGGCTTTAAAGTGTATGATGCTATTGAAAATAGTTTTTACGCTAACCTGATTTTTCAATCGTATATCGGTACAACTTTCCATTCTTACAGTACGGGTTTAAGTTTTGTTTACGATAATGTAAATGAGGATTTAAATGAATTAAGCTGGAAGAGAAAGGAGTCGGTACCCGGAGCATTCTTCCAATATACTTATGACAATAAAGAGTCTTTTTCGTACATCTTGGGATTACGTGCAGATTATAGTAGCTTGTATGGATTATTCTTTACGCCTCGTGCTCATTTAAAGTATATTTTTAAGGAGAATAACACAATAAGATTGACTGCAGGCAAAGGTTATCGTACTCCAAATGTAATTGCCGAAAACTCATTCTTACTCGCAAATTCCCGGAAGTTTGAATTTACAGAAGATTTGAATCAGGAAAGAGCCTGGAATTTTGGGATTAGTTATATCAAAGATATTTATATATCAGGCAGGAGATTAAGAATCATTGGAGATTATTTTAGAACTGATTTTCAAAATCAAATAGTACTGGATGTTGATGCCGACAAATCAAAAATATTGGTTTATAACATTAAGGGCAAATCATTTTCTAACAGTTATCAGCTCGAAGTAGGTATAGAACCTTTTAATCGCATGGACATTAGTGCAGCCATTAAATATAATGATGTCAGAGTAACACAAAATGAGGGGCTGTTAGAAAAGCCGTTATTAAAGAATCTTATAGGGCTTTTGACATTGTCGTATGCAACAAATCTTAAAAAGTGGCAGTTTGATTATACCCTGCAGTACAATGGTTCAAGCAGACTGCCTCAAACTTATCCTGCTAATATTTATGAAAGCGGAAGATCTCCGGATTTTGTAGTTATGAATGTACAGGTAAATAAATTTTATAAAAAGTGGAATTTTTATGCCGGAGTAGAGAATCTGACTGATTACACACAAGATAATCCAATTCTTTCTGCTGAGGATCCTTTTAGCGATGACTTTGATGCCTCTATGGTTTGGGCACCCATTATCGGAAGAAAATTTTATATCGGAATTAAATACAAAATAAATAAAAAGATTAATAAACTTTAAAATTTTAGACAAATGAAAACAAATTATTTAAAATTAGCAATGCTGGTATTCCTTTCATTAATTACTGCTGTTTCCTTTGCGCAGGAAAAGAAAGAGAGTAAAAAAATTACAAAAAATGATAAAGAGATTAAAACTGTTTGTTTTAAATCAAATATGACTTGTAATTCGTGTGCTAATACAATTAAAGAAAGTATTGCCTATGAAAAGGGTGTTAAAGATTTAAAAGTAAATCTTGATAATAATACTATTACTATTAAGTATAAAGCAGATAAAACATCAGAAGAACAATTGTCGGAAGCAATAATAGATTTAGGATTTGAAGCTAAGAAGCAGGAGATAAAAGAATCTGAATCAGAATATAATATGGAAGATACCTCAAAATCTAAAAAACCGAAAAAGGAAGATTCGGAATAAATACAAGTAGCTCTTTTGTATAGAAGCTTCAGTATCATTACTAGTCTTGTGCATAAGAATATCATTAAGTGTCAATATTCCAATTGTTAAAAAATAATAATATTTTCATTTAATTGATTCACTGCATTGTGATTATTTTTGCACTTTTTATACTTAAACATTAGTTGAAATAAAATTACATAGCAAATGTCAAACATTAGATTTAAAGCCCTGGAGGTAACCCTATCGCGTCAAAGAAGTGAATTTAAACTTCCTGAAAAAAAAGTTTCAGAATATTTTGGTGAGATGACTTTTAACCGTGAGGCTATGCAGGAATACCTGACGCGGGAAGCTTTTCAAAAATTGATAAATACAATTGAAAAAGGGGAAACCATAGAACGTAAGATTGCTGACCAGATTGCTGCCGGTATTAAATCGTGGGCTATAAGTAAGGGGGCAACTCATTATACACACTGGTTTCATCCATTAACAGGAACATCTGCAGAAAAGCACGATGCTTTTATTGTCCCGGTTGACGGAGGGAGAGCAATTGAAGCCTTTCAGGGTAATGAACTTATTCAGCAGGAGCCTGACGCTTCCAGTTTCCCAAGTGGAGGAATCAGAAATACTTTTGAAGCTCGCGGATATACTGCCTGGGACCCTACTTCCTACGCTTTTATTATGGAAAGTACTTTGTGTATTCCAACGATTTTTGTTTCATACACAGGTGATGCTCTTGATTACAAAACACCATTGCTGAAATCAATTGCATCATTAGACAAAGCAGCAACTGCAGTTTGTAAATATTTTGACAAAAATATAACTAAGGTGTATCCAACATTAGGTTGGGAACAAGAGTATTTTCTTGTTGATGCAGCCCTGTTTAAAGCACGGCCTGACTTGTCACTGACAGGTAGAACTGTTTTTGGGCATGCCTCTGCCAAAGATCAACAGCTTTCAGATCATTACTTTGGAGCTATACATGAAAGAGCTCTTGTCTTTATGCAGGAACTGGAGTATGAATCACACAAGCTTGGAATTCCAATTAAAACAAGACATAATGAGGTTGCTCCAAATCAGTTTGAATGTGCTCCCGTCTATGAGGAGACGAATATTTCTGTTGACCACAACCAGCTTCTTATGCATCTGATGGAGAAAATTGCCAGGAAACATGATTTTCAGGTGCTGCTGCACGAGAAACCATATAAGGATGTTAATGGTTCTGGAAAGCATAATAACTGGTCTTTGGCAACAAATACAGGAATAAATCTTCTTTCACCGGGTAAGACATCAACATCTAACTTCAGATTTCTTGTTTTTCTGGCAAATGTTCTAAAGGCACTCTATTATCATTCTGATATTTTGAGAGCCCATATTGCTTCATCAGGTAACGATCACAGGCTTGGAGCTCACGAAGCCCCACCAGCGATAATATCAGCATTTATAGGTACTCAGTTAACTGAGACACTTAATCTGATCGAAAAACAGACAAAAAAAGGAAAGGTGGATGCTAACGGATTCAATCTTAATATTAATATTCCCAAAATTCCGGAGATTTTACTTGACAATACAGACCGTAATCGTACTTCGCCATTTGCATTTACCGGAAATAAGTTTGAATTCAGGGCAGTTGGTTCATCAGCAAATTGTGCAGGTCCTATGATGGCTCTGAATACAATAGTTGCCAGCCAGTTAAAACAATTTAAAAAAGATGTGGATGAGTTGATTAATAAAAGCGTGAGAAAAGATGAGGCAATTTTCCAAGTTGTCAAAAGGTATATTAAGGAATCAAAAAAGATAAGATTTGAGGGAAATAATTATGGTGATGAATGGACTAAGGAGGCTGAAAAGCGCGGTTTGCCAAATATTAAGAATACACCGGAGGCACTTAAAGCTTTAGTTTTAGAAAGCACAGTTAAACTATTTGAAGACTGTAAGATACTAACTAGTAGAGAACTTGAAGCCAGGTATATAATCCAGCTTGAGAATTACACAAAGAAGATTCAGATTGAATCACGGGTGCTTGGTGACCTTGCCAAGAATCACATTATCCCAATTGCTATCAGATATCAGAATACCTTAATTGAGAATGTGAAAGGCTTAAAGGATGTACTTGATTCTAAAACATTTGTGAAGCTTTCACGAAATCAGATGCAGACCATCAAAGAAATATCCGAGCATGTTGAGGAGATAAAGACCCAGGTGTCACTTATGCTTGATGAGAGAAAGAGAGCAAACAGGCTGGAAGATCAGGCAGAAAAAGCACTGGCCTATAACAGGAATGTTTTGCCATATCTTGACATCATCAGAAAGCACGTTGATAAGCTTGAACTTATGATAGATGATGAACTGTGGCCTCTGCCGAAGTACCGGGAGCTGTTGTTTATAAAATAATATTTCCTAAGTTTCGCACACACCAAACACTAATGTTTAAAGCGGTTTGTTAGAAAATAACCGGATTTGATTTATTTTTTTAAAAAATATGTATTCATATTCGGATTAATTATCTAATTTTAGACCTTAATTTTAAACAGGCTGATATGCCAGTACACGAAGAAAATCCAATCATAAAAAATGAAGTCGTAAAAGAAAAAATCAGGGAGCTGATACTATATAACGATGAAGTAAACACCTTTGATTTTGTAATTGAAACACTTGTTAATGTCTGCGGGCACGATCCTGTTCAGGCCGAACAGTGTACATTAATTGCTCATTATAAGGGGGAGTGTGGTGTTAAGTCGGGAACACTTTTAGAACTGAGACCTGTGAAAAATGAGATGATAACCAGAAAGTTGACCGTAAGCATAAAATGATAATTTAAAAAAAGATAAAATGACCTGGACAATAATAGCAGTTTTAATAATAGTTGGTTTTATATTCCTGTTGCTCGAGATTCTGGTCCTGCCGGGAACAAATGTGGCTGGAATCATTGGTTTTGTTTTACTTATAGTTGGTGTTTGGCAGGCTTATGCAGTTTATGGCGGAAAGGCCGGAACCATAACACTTATTGCAACAGTTGTAGTATCAGCTATATTATTGTATTATTCTCTTCAGGCAAAAACCTGGAAACGGGTTTCTTTAAAATCTGAAATAAAAAGCAAAGTTAATGTTGTTGATAAAAATAAGATAAAGCCAGGAGATACAGGAAAAACAATTTCAAGGCTTGCTCCAATGGGAAAGGCTTATGTAAATGGTGTATATATTGAGGTAAGTTCTGATGGGGAGTTTATTGATCAGGGCACTGAAATTGAAATAATTAAAATTAATCATAATAAAATATTAGTTAAACGTTTAAAAAAATAATAATATGGAAAATGCAAGTGTTTTTGTTGTAATAGCAATTGGAATAGCCTCTTTGTTCGGGCTATGGGTTATTTTTTATTTTATTCCGGTAGGACTTTGGTTTACAGCGCTTTTGTCAGGTGTTAAGATCTCGTTACTCCAATTAGTTTTGATGCGCTGGCGTAAAGTGCCACCACAGGTAATTGTCAGGAATATGATCGCAGCTACAAAAGCCGGATTGAAAGTGAACAGGGATGAGATGGAAGCTCATTATCTCGCCGGAGGAAATGTGGGGTCGGTAATTAGTGCTTTGATATCTGCCGATAAGGCAAATATTGAACTTGATTTTAAAACTGCAACTGCTATCGACCTTGCGGGTCGTGATGTACTTGAAGCCGTACAGATGTCAGTAAACCCAAAGGTTATTGACACCCCGCCTGTTACTGCTGTAGCAAAAGATGGTATTCAGCTTATTTCAAAAGCAAGGGTAACTGTAAGAGCTAATATTAAGCAACTTGTTGGTGGCGCAGGAGAAGAAACGGTACTGGCAAGAGTAGGAGAAGGGGTTGTATCCTCTATAGGCTCTGCCGACTCACATAAATCTGTTCTTGAAAATCCTGATTCAATTTCAAGAGTGGTTTTAGGGAAAGGACTTGACTCCGGAACTGCTTTTGAAATTCTCTCAATTGATATTGCTGACATTGACATAGGGAAAAATATTGGTGCTGCTTTACAAATGGATCAGGCAAATGCTGATAAAAATATTGCGCAGGCTAAAGCTGAGGAAAGAAGAGCTATGGCTGTTGCTACAGAGCAGGAGATGAAAGCTAAAGCCCAGGAAGCAAGAGCAAACGTAATCCAGGCTGAGGCAGAAGTGCCGCTTGCTATTGCGGATGCTTTCAGAAGTGGAAATCTTGGAATTATGGATTATTATAAATTCAAGAACATACAGGCAGATACAAATATGAGAGATTCCATTGCACAACCTACTACAACCCCTAAAGGTGGTTCGAAGGATACCAAGAAGTAGATAAATTGTGTTTTTGTGTTGAAAAGCCGGGTTCCTGTGGGGCCCGGCTTTTTATATGTTGATTTTTTCGTTAAAGCTTTACGATGTAAAGTTTTTATATATATCTTTGTTTTGTAGTATAAAACCAAAACTATAATTATCTATGGCATATTACATAAATTTTACTGAGCTGAATTCCCCGGAAGTAGCAAAGAAGCTTAAAAGTATTCCAAAATGCCCGGGAACTTGTTTTTTTGTTGATGTTGTTAACTCAACAGGTATTAAACATAATACTTCAATAGATACCTGGGGGCGTATTTTAAATAATACATTCAACTTCATCTCCTTTTTAAAAGACTTATCAAATAACATAATTAAGGGAATTGGAGATGAAATAATGGTTTTTATCCCTGATAAAGAGATGGCTAAGCACACCTTATATAGTGATTATTTTAGTGTCTTATGGGATTTGTATTATACAATTGATAACCTGAAGAATATTCCCCTTAAAGATGACTTTCTCAATTGCAAGGTTGGAATTCATTATTGTAGAGATGTCTATAATATTACTTTTTTGAAAGATGTTAATGATTATTATGGTAAGGATATTGACTTAACAGCAAGGCTGATGTCAAAAACAAAAGCAAATCGGATTGTTATCAGCGAAGTGTTCTTTCAAAAGATTAAGCAGGAATATGATCGTACATACATAGGGTTTCACGATAAGGTATTCAATAAAATATCAGAAAAATATATTGAAGATTTTAAAGGATTTCCTTATTCAACAGAATACCGGATTATTGATATTTAGTTAATTTTTTTTTGGAAACTGAATACCGATTTGAAGGAGTGAACAGCCTATACATATTCATCCTTGCCAGTACTGGACTGTTTCATCCTGAAAGGTTATTGATAA
>JAOZLR010000399.1 GCA_029934735.1 Bacteroidales bacterium | reverse complement strand
TCTCTTAATGTATCATGTAAATTCCACCAGAGTTCACCTTTTTCAAGAGGATCCAAATCAGGTTTGAATTTTATCAAAAAATCAATATCACTACTTTCATTAAAATCCTCATTGAGAGCAGAGCCAAAGACATAAGCTTTTTCAATTTTATGGCTTTTAAAAATAGCTGCTATCTTTTCATTATTTATAACTAAAGCTGAATACATTATTAAACTATTTTTATAAAATCTTGCTTCATTTAAGACTGTAAAAATATAAAATAATTTGCATAAAAAATATAAGATACCGGTTTTATGCTAATATTATTGCACAAAATTAGTATTTTGGCAATTATAAAAACAAATAGATGAACAAAAAGAACATAATAGTCCTCGGATGTGGCCTTGTGGGAGGGCCGATGGCTGCCGACCTTTCAAAAGATAACGACTTTAATGTTACGGTTGCAGATATTAACGGGGAGGCATTAAAAAAGCTGTCATCAAATCATAACCTCAACACAATTATTGCCGACCTTTCAAATCCTGATAATGTTAAAAAACTTGTTAAAGATTTTGATTTTGCGGTTAATGCCGTGCCCGGCTTTATGGGATTTAAAACACTGAAAGCCATAATTGAAGCAGAAACAGATGTCGTGGATATCGCTTTCTTTCCAGAGAATCTTTTCAATCTTGATGAGTTGGCTAAAGAAAAGGGCGTCACAGTAATCTCCGATATGGGCGTTGCCCCCGGAATGAGTAATCTGTTAACAGGATATGCTAACCATCTGCTGGACAAAACGGAAAAAGTAGTAATTTATGTTGGTGGACTGCCAAAAATCAGGGAGTGGCCTTATGAATATAAAGCTGTCTTTTCGCCTGTTGATGTTATTGAGGAATATACCCGTCCTGCAAGGATTGTCGAAAATGGTAAAGAGGTTATAAAAACCGCCCTTTCAGAGCCTGAACTTCTGAATTTTGAAGGAATGGGAACCCTTGAAGCCTTTAACAGCGATGGACTCCGCAGCCTCATAAAAACTATTGACGCTCCTGATATGATTGAGAAAACCCTTCGTTACCCTGGACATATTGAACTGATGAAAGTTCTAAGAGAAACAGGATTCTTCAATCAGGAAGAGATAGAAGTGAATGGAGTTAAGATAAAACCCATTGACTTTACTGCAAAACTCCTTTTCCCGAAATGGAAACTTAAAGAGGGAGAAGAAGACATTACTATAATGAAAATCATTGTAGAAGGAGAACAGGGTGGAAAAAGAAAAAGATATACTTACGACCTGTTAGACAGCTTTGACAAAGATACCAAAGTCCACTCAATGGCCAGAACAACAGGATACTCTGCAACCGTGGCATTACGTATGATAGCAAAAGGGCTTTACACCCGAAAAGGAGTTTCTGCTCCGGAATTTATTGGCAACTGTCCTGAATGTGTTAAGTTTATGTTAGAAGGATTGAAGCAGAGAGGGGTTGTTTACAAGGAAACTATTGAGTGATTATTACTGTTTTTGACATCTTCATTAATATTATCAAAACAAACAGCAAAACTGTGTTATACTTTTTCATTTTAGTTTTTATGCATAGATAAATATAAAAGAGTTATTCCCAGGCTCCAAATACTAAAAAGTCCCGCCTTTGCGAAGCGGGACTTAATTTGGATATTATCCACCGGACAGTGGAAATTTGCGAAAATGTTTTTTCTTTATTCAGGAACCTGCGAAACGGCTCCTGTATTCCCAACCAAAATATCATTTTTATCCTGGTTGTTAATTTGTGTATTCATATCAAAATCTGAAGTATTATATCCTTTGGTTCCGGCCATTGTTCCCCAAATATTTTTATCAGCAGTTTCTATATTTCCATTTGAATTGGCATCGCCACCAAACAAACCCCATATACCTGTTGCTATCTCTTTTTGACCATCAGCACCATTTTCATAAGCCTGGTTTGCGCCGGTTGTAAAATTGTAAATGTAAACGCCTGCTGTTTGCGATAAGGGGTCGGCGGACATCACAGCAAGATGGTTCCTGTGATAAATAACCACAAACAGATCATTGGTGAAACCGGTTGTAGTACAAGCTAATGTGCTTACTCCATCCATACCAACAATAGTCCCGTCTTTTAACACAAAAGCTGCGTGTCGTTCAACAACTGTTCCCGGCAGTGCCGAAGCCGCATCAGGCGCATCGCGTAATTCCACCAGAACCCAATCCACTACATTTGCATTTGGAATTGCAGCCACACTTTCGCCTCCGAAATAATACCAGGGAGCAGTATTATAAGGTTGATTAAACGGAATAAGTCCACTGACATTCAAGGAAGGGAGCATCTCGCTGCCATTAAAAGGGCCTTCCAACAGGGCTGTAACATCTACATTCAAATCCAGGGTAATTGCCATCGGGGATTCGGTATCGCCCACAGCAAAACTGCCTGAAGATGTAATGCTATTCAGCGATTGTGAATAGGGGTTTGTTCCAAAAGCCACAGAGGCCGGCTTTCCATTCCAGCTCCCACCAGAATTAGTTCCTATGGCAGATTGATTCCTGTTAAAATTTACCCCTTCATCACTGACATTCCACTGAGTTTCAATATTATAATTCGCATTGCTTGTATTTGATGGTTCCACATTCCAGGTTAGCTCAACACAATTGTCAATTTCAGGGATTGTAGTCCCGGAATTACCATTGGTTAAAACATCATTGATCAGGTTAACCGAAAAAATATCGGAAGCAGCATTATTTTCAATGGTAATGGGAGCATAAGAAGTAGATGACCCCACCGGAAAGACGGCAGATATAGCGTTGCCAATTGACATATTTAATTTACCGGCACCTTCGACAATGCAATAATGATTGGTGTTTGATCCAATGACCGATGTCCCTTCAAAGTTCAAATCATTATTCAATAAATTGATTTTACCGGAATTAATGTTCAAACTGCTCCCAACGCTTACATTGGACAACAGATTAACATTTTGTTCAACATACAGATTGTTGAATACCGTACTATTACTGCCACTGATAGTTTGGGACGTGCTGCCGTTAAAAGTTGTACTGCCTGCCGAGCCCGGAGTTA